>JBBSDY010000075.1:0-10167 GCA_038240245.1 Polyangiales bacterium | reverse complement strand
GCCCGAGAGTCTCGTGCTCGCCCGGCGATAACGCGCCTAGCTCGCGCATCTCGCCCAGCACCAGAATGAGCCGGCGCCCATCGTGGTGAGCCATTTCGGCAGCGGTGAGTACCGAAGATCGCATCGATGCGGGATTGGCGTTGTAGCTATCGTCGATCACCAGCGTGCCGTCGAGGAGCGCGATGGGAAGAAGACGGCCCTCGCCTCCCGCGCTGAGATCGGCAAGGGCGGCCTCGAGCTCGGCCTGATCGAGCGAGCGATTGAGAACCCATTCGGCGACGGCGAGCGACGCCGCCACGGCGAGGGCACCAGCATCGCCCAAGAGCGGCGACCGCGCCTCGATTCGTGCGCCGGATCGCTCGATGGCTAGGTCTGTTCCGAGCAGCCCACGCGGCTCACGCAAGGCGATGCGATAGTCGCACGTCGGCGAGAAACCATAGGTGCGCGCGTCTCGCGCCGGCGAGCGGGAGAGCTGCGCGAGGGCGCGCGCATCGTCGGCGTTGACCACCGCCAAACCGCTCGGAGGCAGAGCGGCGAAGAGCGCGCCCTTCTCGACGGCCACGTCATCGACCGTCCCCAGACCCTCGGTGTGCGCCGCCGCGACCAGGGTCAGGACGGCAACATCCGGCCGCGCCACGCGGGCAAGGTTTTCGATCTCGCCTCGCGCGTTGGTGCCGATCTCGATGACCGCATAGCGGTGGCCTTCTTCGAGACCGAAGAGCGTCATGGGAACGCCGACGTCGTTGTTCAGGTTGCCCGCGGTGGCGTGCACGTCGCCACTTTTGGCCGAGGCGAGCACGCGCGCCAGGACCGTCTTGGTCGTCGTCTTTCCCGCCGAGCCGGTGATCGCAACCAGCGAACGCGGCCCCGAGGCGTGCGCATGTCCTGCCCAACGCACCCGGTGTGCGCGCGCGAGATCGCCCAGAGCCACCCGTGTGTCGGCCACGCGCACCGCGGCCGATCCCTCTGCCGGCGGCCAATCTTTGCCGGGGGCGATGTCGTCGTTCGACACCACCAGCGTGCGCGCTCCTTGCGCGACCGCGCCCTCGAGAAACGAGTGCCCGTCTAACTTGTCGCCCACGAGCGCGACGAAGGCCGAGCCCTGGGTGACCGCGCGAGAATCGGTGCAAACGCCGAGCGTGGCGGCCCCCTGACGAATGATGCTGCCGCCCGTGGCGGCGGCGATCTCGTCCACGGTGAACGGCGCGCGGTTGTCGGGGATCGCGGTCGCCATCACGCGTTGCCTCCCCCGGACCGGCGACGCGCGAGAGCCGCCCGCGCCTGCTCGCGATCGTCGAAGTGGCGCGCGACGTTGCCGACGATCTGGTACGTCTCATGCCCCTTGCCGGCGATGAGCACGACGTCGCCCGCTCTGGCGCCGGCGATCGCGCCGGCGATGGCTCGCTCGCGATCGAGCTCGACGACCACCGCGCGGGCGTGGGCCAGCCCCGGCAGGATCGCGTGGGCGATCTGCTCGGGATCTTCGGTGCGCGGGTTGTCGGTGGTCACCACGGCGATGTCTGCCCACCTTGCCACCGCACGACCCATGGGCTCACGCTTGCTCGGATCGCGATCGCCTCCACACCCGAATACGCAAATCAAACGGCCAGCGGACGTCGCACCCTCGCGCAGCACCGTGAGCGCGGAGAGCGCGCGATCGAGAGCGTCGGGGGTATGCGCGTAGTCGACCACGACCACCAGGTCGTCATCCGGACCATCGCACCGCTCGAGCCGACCCGGGACGGAGGCCTCCGAAAGCGAGGCGGCGGTGGCGGCGAGATCGAGACCGACCGCCGCCGCGATCCCCAGACAGACGATCATGTTGGACAGGTTGTGCGCGCCGATGAGCTTCGAATCCAGATTCACATTGCCCCTTGGCGTTCGAACGGTGGCCCGCGTTCGACCTGGCTCGAGCTCGACCTGCAACGGGGCGACGTCGGCAAGACCCTCGGTCTTGCTCGACACCTTCAGCAACGGACCCTGGATACGGGTCGCGAGATCACGTCCGAAATCGTCGTCGACGTTCACCACCGACACGGCAGGTGCCAGCTCGAGGAACAGCCGCGCCTTGGCGGCACCGTAGGCGGCCATGTCGCCATGAAAATCGAGATGATCCTGGGTCAGGTTGGTGAACGCCGCTGCTCGAAAGCGCACGGCCTCGACGCGAAGCTGAGCGAGCGCGTGCGACGAGACCTCCATCACCAGGTGCGAAGCGCCGCGGTCCTTCATCGTCCGGGCGATGCGCGCGATCTCGTCGGACTCGGGGGTGGTGTGCGGAGCGTCGAGAACCAGATCCTCGAAACGATTGCCCACCGTCCCGATGATGCCCGGCCGCAGACCGTTCGATTCGAGCGCCCGACAGACGAGATAGCTCGTCGTCGTCTTGCCGTTGGTACCCGTGATCCCGATCACGTCGAGCGCGCGGGTGGGATCGTCGTAGACGATCTGCGCTGCGCGGGCGATCGCCACCCGAACATCCCGCACGACGATGAGCGGAACAGCGAGTGGAACGGGCGAGAGATCGGCTTCGGCCATGATGGCCGCGGCCCCCCGGGCAAGTGCGTCGGCCACGAAGCTCCATCCCGTGGTGCGCGCGCCGGGGCGCACGGCGAAGAGCTCGCCAGGTTGCACGTGCCGAGAGTCCTGGCGTACGCCCGTCACCCGAACTCCCGCATCGCCCACCACCTTGATCGCTCCGATCTCGCGCGCCAGCTCGGCCAGCGTCCTTTTGTCGCGTGATTCGATCATGGAAGGAGCCATCATGTGGGGGGCTCGAAGAAGAGCTTGATGTTCGAACCCTTGGGCAACACCGCGCCGGCCGGCGGATCTTGCCGCGACACCGTGCCCGTACCATCGAGCGAAGGCTTGAGGCCGAGTCCGATGGCCGTCTTGGCCGCCTCGCGCAGCGAAAAGCCCTTCATGTCGGGAAGCCGAACGGCACCCACCGGGGTGGGAGCGCTCGGTGTGGCCCGCTCGCGAATCGGCGGCTCACCCTGCGCCTCGCGCAGAACCTCGTACGTCGTCGTCGCAGGGTCGGGCTCGTTTCCGATCTTGTTGATCGCCGCCACCGGGGTTCCCTTGGGGATGACTCCCAGGTAACGCAAGCTCATCTCTCCGATCCTTCGAAACGCCGGAGCGGCCACAAATCCTCCCGCGCGGGCGAGGGCGGGCTCGTCGAGGACGATCGCCACGGCAATGCGGGGGCGTTCCGCGGGAACGAAACCGATGAACGACGACGTGAAGCGATCGGCCGTGTACTTGCCCGTCGCGGGATCGGCTTTCTGTGCGGTCGCCGTCTTGCCTGCCACGCGAAAGCCCGGAATCGCCGCCTCGACGCCCGTGCCCTGGCCCTCGGTCACCGCGACCATCATCTCGGCGAGGGTGCGCGCGACGTTGGCCGAGACGGCTTCGCGTCGCACGTGGGGAACCCCTTCGCGCACGACGGCCCCCGTGCCATCGGTCACTCGTTTGACGAGCAGCGGCTCGAGCAGACGGCCTCCGTTGGCGATCGCACCGACGGCCATCGCCAGCTGGATCGTCGTCACGCTGATGCCTTGCCCGAACGAGGCGGCCGCCGTTTCGACCTGCACCCACGGCCGCCCGCGCGCGCGGAGCACACCCGACGCCTCGCCGGGCAACGGGATTTCGGTTTGCTCACCGAAGCCGAAGCGACGCAGCGATTCGTAGAGCTGCGACTCTCCCAGCGCGAGACCGACCTTGGCGGCGCCGATGTTCGACGACACCGCGAGGATCTGTGTCGGCGTGAGCCACGCATTGATGTGGGTGTCGTGGATGACGACGTTGTCGATGGCCATCGTTCCCTCTTCGCAGTAGATCGTCTGCGTGGGGGACAGCGTTCGCGCGGCGAGGGCCGACGCGACGGTGAAGATCTTCATCGTACTGCCGGGCTCGAAGCGATCGGTGAGCGCTCGATCGCGGCGCGCCTCGACCTCGCTCGTGCCGTAGTCGTTGGGGTTGTAGCCAGGCGAGTTGGCCAGGGCCAGGATCTCACCGGTGTTGGGATCGATGACGACGACAGATCCGCCGTTGGCCTCGTAGGTGCGCACGGCTGCGTCGAGCTCTCGCTCGGCGGTGTACTGGATGCCCTGGTCGATGGTGAGATAGACGTTGTGTCCGGCAAGGGCCTGCTCGTCCTGGATTCCCTCACTGAAGAGAAGACGCCCCGAGCGGTCGCGCAGCCCCCGCACCTGATCGACCCGGCCCTTGAGCTCCTCGTCGAGCTCGAGCTCGAGACCATCCTTGCCCTCACCGTCGGGCGATACGAAGCCAAGCAGCGGACCGGCGAGCTCGCGGTTGGGATAAAAGCGATGGCCTTCGCCCTCGATGGTAAGCCCGCGAATGGGCAGCGGCGCCTTGGGATCGGACAGCTCGCGGACCGCCTCGACCTCTTCCTGCGAGATGCGTCGTTTGAGCCAGGTGAACCGGCGACGCAGCAAGATCTTTTTCTCGAGCTCGGCCGCGTCGAGGTCGAGCACCTTGGCGACGCGCATCGCGCCATCCTTGGCAATGATGGCGGCGCGGCGATCGTCCGCGCCCCGCAAGAGCTCGACGGCGTCCATCGACACGCTCGGGACTTCGACGCTCACCGCGAGCGCGGTGCCGTTGCGATCGTAGACGCTTCCGCGCTTGGGAATGACGTGCAGCCTGCGTTGTCTTTGCTTCTCGGCCATCTCGCGCCACTCGGGACCGTCCTCGAGCTGCACGCTGAAGGCGCTGGAGACGATGAGCCCGAGGCCCATGCCCATCAAGCCGCACAAGAAACCCATACGCACCTTGATCCAACGAGCGCGTTGGGGATCGAGGTTCTGCATCAGCGCTCGGCTCGCGCGCCGGTAGCGGCGGGGGCCACGGACGGCTTGTCGCTGGCGGGTGCCGTCCGCACCGGACCGACTGCCAGACCGGTGACGGGAATGATTCGCTCTGCCGCGGGTGGCTGCATGCCGAGAAGCGTGCGCGCCACCACCTCGACGCGTTGCGGAGTCTCGTAGCTCGCGGCTTCGAGCTCGAGCACGCGCTTCACCTCGCGCAGTCGCCCTTGCTCACCACGCGATTTTCCGAGATCGTAGCCCAGCTCCATGTTTCGCCCGCGCAAGGCGAGATGCAAGACGAACGCCGACACGGTGGCGGCGACAGCCAGCGTCCACAGAATCAGGAAGGGACGCGGGCTCCTCACGGCTCCGCCTTGCGCGCCGCGCGCATCTTGGCGCTGCGTGAGCGCGGGTTGTCCTCGGTCTCCGCGCGCGAAGGAACCACGGGTTTGGGTGTCATCCGCTCCCAGATCGCCGAATCGAGGAATGCACGCTTGACCAGCCGATCTTCCAGGGAATGAAACGAGATGATCACCAGTGGCGCTGCAGGCAAGAGCACCCGCGGCGCAACCTCGAGCAACGTCTTCAGCTCTCCGAGCTCGTCGTTGACCGCGATGCGCAATGCCTGAAAGGTGCGGGTCGCCGGGTCGACTCCACCCACGCGCGCGGGCCCCACGGCCCGCACCACCGCGCGCCGCAAGTCGAGCGTCGTCCGGAGCTCGCCCGCCTTGTACGCCTGGTGAATGCAGCGCGCGATGCGGCGCGATCGGCGCTCTTCGCCGTACTGGTAAATGATGTCTGCGAGCTCTTCGCTGCCCAGCCGCTCGATGAGATCGAGCGCGGTCTCCCCTTCGGTGTCGCCCATGCGCATGTCGATGGGGCCTTCGGTGCGAAAGCTCATGCCCCGTGAGGGATCGTCGATCTGCGGCGAGCTGACCCCGAGATCGGCGATGATGCCGTCCACGCCGACGAAATGGATCAAGTAGCTCTCGAGATCCGAGAATCGGCCGGCCACGAGCTTCACCGACGTGCCGAAGCGATCGAGCCGCTGACGCGCGGCCTCGATGGCGCGGGGGTCTTGATCGATGCCGATGAGCGTTGCGCCGGGGGCAGCTTCGAGAATGGCCTCGGCGTGGCCACCTGCACCGAGGGTGGCGTCGACGTAGACGCCGCCCGCGCGCGGAGCCAGGGCAGCGATGGCCTCGCCCGCGAGGACCGTGGTGTGCCCAAAGACAGCCGGCGAGGGCTCGGGCAGGAATTGATCGGGCGCCACGTTCATATCCTTAGCTGCTCCGCCACGGCGCGCCGGAAGCTGTCGCGCTCGGTGGTCGTCATGGCCTGCACTTCGTTCCATTTTTCGCGCGCCCAGAGCTCGACCGTCTGGCCCATGCCTGCCCAAAGCACGTCCTTCTGGAGCATCGCGTGCTCGCGCAGCGAGTTGGGCACCAGCACCCGCCCTGCCTTGTCGATCTCGCACTCCACGGCCGCCGACACGTAGAGGCGCCGCAGCCTGATGACGTTGGGATCGAACTGGGGAAGCGCGCCGATCTTCGTCTCGAACTCTTCCCACGCCTTCATGGGAAAGAGGTGCAAGCAGGGATCGAACGGCGAAGGTGTCAGCACCGCGCGCACGTCACCAGTCGACGCGAGCACGTCGCGAAACCGAGATGGAAGGCTGGTCCGACCCTTCGCATCGATTGCATGCTCGAAATGTCCTCGGAACATGTTTCCGCGGTCCTGGCTGACACTCCGCGGGCTGATGCGGCACTATTTGCCACTTTATCCCACGAACTCCGGGCCACCGTACGGGGGAAAGCCAGGGGGTGTCAATAGTTTGCGTGCACTCCGGCCCATCTTCACCATTGCAGCCGAGGCGGAATTGTGTCGCCAAATGCACGATCGCCGGCCGGGCGATGCTATTCGTTCCAAGGACTTTCGAAGGCGTCTTGTCACGTAAGTGACGCGGGCGCGGGCCAACCCACTTGAACGGACCGTTTCGACTCCTGCTGCCGCTGGCGATCATCATCATCGCCCTGGCCGCGCTTTTTCGGCTGGCACCGAAGGCACCCCGGCGAAGGCTCAGGCGCAGCGTCGTCATCTTCGGTCTCTATGCAGCCGCCACGCTGCTCGTCATGCTGCTCGATTGGGTGGGGACGCGCTCGCTCGCTGCCGGGATGGGCGTGGCCGCCGACATCCTCGAAGTCTTTCTCATCATCAACCTGGCGGCTCTCGCCCTGTTCGATCTTCTCCTTCACGGCACGGGCTGGGACTACCCCGACATCGTGCACGACCTGTCGGTCGGTGCGGCCTACGTGGTGGCCGTCGGGTGGCTCATGCACCGCTCGGGGGTCAACATCACCAGCATCGTCGCCACATCGGCCGTGGTCACTGCGGTCATCGGACTTTCGCTGCAAGCCACGCTCAGCAACGTCGTGGGAGGACTCGCGCTCCAGGTCGACGACTCCATTCACGAGGGCGACTGGATCGAGCTCGAAAACAAGGTTCAGGGACAGGTCAAACAGATCCGCTGGCGGCACACGGTGATCGAGACGCGCGACTGGGACACCCTCGTGGTGCCCAACTCGCAGCTCCTCGCACAAACCATCAAGGTGCTCGGCAAGCGCGACGGCACGTCGGCGCCGCACCGCATGTGGGTCTACTTCAGCGTCGACTTTCGCTTTCCGCCTGGCCAGGTCATGAGCATCGTGAACGAGGCGCTCCAATCGGCGCCGATCGCCAACGTCGCCGCCGAGCCGAAGGCGCACTGCATTTGCTACGACCTGGCCAAGGACCATAGAGACAGCTTCGCTTATTATGCGGTTCGTTACTGGCTCACCAACCTCGCTGCCGACGATCCCACGAGCTCTTTGGTTCGCGAGCGCATCTATGCGGCGCTACGCCGTGCGCAGGTGCCACTGGCTCTGCCCGCGACAACCATCTTCCTTTCCCAAGACGATCCGGCGCACGCCGAGCGCAAGACTGGGCGCGAACGCGCGGTCCGAATTGCCGCACTCGAGAGCGTCGTCCTTTTCTCTCGCCTTTCCCAGGAAGAAAAGGAGCACCTCGCCGATGCGGTTCGACCCGCCCCGTTCAGCTCCGGCGAGGTCATCACGAAGCAAGGCGCCACCGCTCACTGGCTCTACATGCTCACCAAGGGCGAGGCCGAGGTCAGGGTGGCCGGCCCGGACGGCCTGGAGCGCAAGGTGGCCGAGCTGAAAGCGCCCAGCTTCTTCGGCGAAATGGCGCTCATGACCGGCGAGCCGCGCGAGGCCACCGTGATCGCGCGATCGGACGTGGAATGCCTGCGCCTCGACAAGAACGACTTCAAGGGCATTCTGGCCAGCCGACCCGAGGTGGCACAAGACATGTCGACCATCTTGGCACAGCGGCGCGTGGAGCTGGTCGCGGTTCGTGACAACCTCGACGCCGAGGCGAGAAGACGCAAGCTGGTGACCGAGCGGAGCAGGATCCTCGAATCGATCAAGGATTTTTTTGGGATGAACGGCGGAGTCTAGCGCTGCATGAGGGCACACCTACGAGAACATGCGCGGCACTATCACGAGCAACCGTGCCGCAGCGATCGCCACGGCTCGCGTGTCCATCAGTTCGGCGCAGCGCCCAGCCACTGGTCGACCGCGGCGCGAATCTGCTCATCGTCTTGATCGAGGCTCACGTCGCATGGCCGCCCCGCGATTCGCTCCAGCGCTTGCCGGGCAAAATAGCGAACGAGCGGATAGCGGTTGACGAGCTCGTTGGCGACGATTCGACTGGCGGACGCGACGCGCTGGTCACCGAGGACGGCGATCGCGGTCGCCTGCTCGTGCGCCTTGCCGCGCGTAACGGTTGCGAGGAGGGGCAGCGCCTGGAGATCGCCGTAGAGGGCGGCCAATGCGGAGCGATCGTAGTGTTTGCCCCAAAAGCGCTCCATTGCGCTCGTGAGGTCTTCCACGCTCTTGTCAACATGGCAGAGCGCACACTCGAGAGGTCTATCCCCTTCGACGCGCGCCTTTTCGGTCGGTGATCCGATGCGGTGGTAGCGCGTCAAGTTGTAGCCGAGCCCGAGGTTCTTCTTGGGCATGTGGCAGTTGATGCACACCGCGCCCCCGCCGGCTGGATCGTGGTGCGTGTGCGCCGCCAGTGCCGCGCCCGTGGCTAGCTTCTGGTGACATCCGAGGCATACGCCGTTGCCCGCCGACGATTGGAGCGAGGCAAGCTTCCGGAGGGCGTCGGCAGCGTGCGGATCGTGGCACGCGACGCACGACATCGCGTTGGAGCAGCCTCCCAGCAAGAAATCGCGCGCCTCGCCCGAGCTGATGTGGCTCCCGCCCGCATCCCCGCTTCTTTGCCCCCCTTCCCACGTGAACGGGTAGCGCGAAAACAGGACCTGGTGGCAGCGCGCACAGGTACGGTTGATGTCTCGCGCCCGCGCGCTGCCTTCGGGCCGCGCTTCCCACGGCGAGGGCTGCGCCGAAATGAGCGCGCTCCGAATCGCGAACGCCGGTTTTTTCTTTACGTCGAGCGTGTGCTCTCGGCTGCCGCCGTGGCACGACTCGCAGCCGATCCCCACTTCGACCAGGTGCGACGCGCCAAAATCTTTTCTCGTCGCCCGCAGCGTCGCGTCGAGCGCGCGTGCGACTCTGCTCGCGCCCGGCTCCGCGGCCCTCACGCCTTCGGGCGCCGTCGCGTGGCTCGCTTCGAGAAATCGCAGCTCGTCATGCGAGGCCGACACCACCGCGGCGGCGTCGGCGACGGTCAACACGCGACGACGGTCGGCCGGAAGCAAGCTATCGACGACCTCGCCCTGGTAGCCCGGAGCCGACGGTCCAACGAGCTCGCCGAGCAGACTGGAGAAGTACGGAACCGTGTTGTGACAGAAGATGCACGTCTGGTTCCACACGCCGCCGGCCTTCATACCCGGTCGCTCGGCGACCATCACCGAATAGCCCTTGAGTCGAAAGGACGGGGGCGAGTAGACGAAGGTCACCGGGAGAACGAGCTCGTTTTTGGGGTCCTTGATGATCATCGCCGAAGCGCGCGGCTCGCTCACTTCGACGCCGGCGAAGTCCTCGCGGTAGCGGCCGCCGATGATCCGGGTGACGCGGTAGACGTGGTTGCCGAATGACTGTGAGGTGATGGCGACGAAGCGCTCGGCGCCGTCTTGCAGGAGCTTGACCGAGTCGTCCTTGAAACGAAAAGAACGGCCGTCGAAGGGAGCTCGAATGTCGGCCGTCTTTGCAACCCGGGTCATGCGGTGCATCGGAGACGTGTCCCACGCCCGGTAAATGTCCTGGTGGCACGACTCGCAGGCGCGTGATCCGGCGTAGTCGGATCGCAAAAT
>JBBSDY010000074.1:0-10204 GCA_038240245.1 Polyangiales bacterium | reverse complement strand
TCTTTCATGGCGGTGACGGCATCGAACAAGTCGCCGTTGCGGTCGATGGTGTGGCACCCGAGGCAGAGCGCGGGATCGACCTTGCGCGACGTGCCCTTCTTCTTGTTGAGCGATCGGATGTGGTTGACGCTCGCGCCGTGACAGCACTCGCACCCCACGTCGGAAAACTGCTCGACGGCCGTTTTCACCCGGCGCGTGCCGCCCGCCAACAGGTAGCCGGTGGTATGGCACCCGATGCACTCGCGGTCGTGATCGTGGCCGCTCTTTTTCAGGGTCGCCAGGGCGTGAGCGTGATCGGTCGTCTTCCACTGCTCGGCGGCCCGCGCGTGACACAGCACGCAGGCGCCGTTGCTGCCGTAGGTCCAGTTCTCGAAAATCGGCTTGCCGTCGGCGCCGACCGTGCTGGGCTCGTGAGCTGGCTCCTTGTCGAGCTGAAAAAGGAGCTCGACACCGACGTGCGCCGGTAGCGACGTGGGCACGTCGAGCAACTGATCTTCGTACGTGGGCCCACCCGAACCAGGGGCAAGCGAGCGCACGTCGAGCCGCCCGACCCGTCCGGCGCTGCCATCCGCATGCACCACGCGCGTTCGCCCCACGATCTCCGCCTTGCCGGCGGTCATGCCCTCGGCGCCGTGACCGAGAACCACCACGTCGATATCGGACACCCCAGCGAGGATCTCCTTGGCCCTGGTGATCCCCCCGGTCACGTGGAACAGGCCCACCACGAGCGCGGCACCCCGCGCCCGCAGGGCGTCGACCGCTTGCCGCGAGGCAACGATTGGGTCGGTCAGCACCATTTCACCTCGCGACGGCGCGTTCGACGGAAGATCGAGGATGCCGAAGACGCCGACCGACCGTCCACCAGCGGTGAGCAGCTTGTCCGTCGCAAACGGGTGGTCGCCTTTCTTGTCGACGACATTGGCCGCGACCACCGCCATCTCGGTCGCGCTCAACATTTTTCGCAGACGCGCGGGAGCCATGTCGAGCTCACGCTCGCCGGGCGTCAGCGCGTCGACGCCCATTCGCTGGTAGGCAGCAAGGACCAGCCGCGCCCGCTGCTCGAGCTTCTCGGGCGTATCGAGCTCCGCGCGATCACCGGAAGATGGCACCAGATCACCTGCGTCGACCTGGATAACCGCACCCGCTTCGATCCGGGCGCGATCGACGAGCATCGCCCGGCGCGAGAGCACATTGGCACCGGTGGCCCCTTCGGCCGGCGCTTCGATACCGCGCACGTCCGACGAGTAGAACAGCGAGACGTCCGCAAGAGGCCCCTTCGCCGGCACCATGGCGCTCGGCGCCGCGCTCGCGGACGCCGGCCCCGCCTCGGCAACGGCGGACGTCTCCTTGCGACCACACCCGGCGCCGAACCATGCGAGCAGCGCAAGGGCTAGGGCGGTGCGCGTCACACGCTCGTCCATACCACAATCAAGACGGTGAAATGGCGAGCTGTCCCCATGCAAAGGGCGGCCGGGAAAAAAGGTGTCCTCCACGCGACATCTCAGACGTTTGCAGAGTGAAAGACAGGACGGGCGAACGAAACGCGCCGCAATCGGCCGACTTCAGACGTCTCGCCTTGGAGAACACTCGCGAAACCCGCAAACCACAGGAGAACGACCATGAACATCCACCACGAACTCACCATCAACGCTCCGCCCCACGCGATTTACGAGCTCCTTACGAGCGGCGAAAAATTCGGTCAGGTCACCGGCCAGCCCGGCAAGGGCGGCGGCGGCACCGGCGCGGCCTTCACCCTTTTCAACGGATGGCTCGAGGGCCGTCAGGTGGAGCTCATCCCCAACGAGATGGTCTCCCAAGCGTGGCGGTTCCAGAACTGGGGGCCGGGCGTCTATTCAATGGTGCGCTTCCAGCTCGAGCCCGAGGGCAAGGGAACGAAGCTCATCTTGGACCAAGATGGCGTGCCCGCCGAATATCACGAGCACGTGAAGACGAACTGGGAGGGGTTCTACTTCGCGCCGTTCAAGAAGCACTTTGGCTGCTGAGCGGGAGCGCAAGGGGCGGCCTCGCGCGAACCGCGAGGGGTGGCGTCCCAGCGCGAACTGGCGGCTTACGCGAGCACGCCGAACGAAGTGATTTAAACGGAAAAGGAAACGACCATGAACATCCATCACGAAGTCACAATCAACGCGCCGCCCGATCGCATCTACGAGCTGCTCACGAACGGCGCGAAATTCGGCGACGTCACCGGAAAACCTGGCAAGGGCGGCGGCGCGCCCGGTGCTTTCTTCTCGCTCTTCGACGGCTGGCTGCAGGGGCGTCAGATCGACCTCGTCGCGAACGAGCGAATCGCGCAGGCCTGGCGATTCATGGACTGGGACCCGGGGATCTATTCGGCAGTTCGCTTCGAGCTCAAGCCCGAGGGCACGGGGACCAGGATCATCCTCGACCAAGACGGCGTCCCCGAGGCGTTTCACGAGCACGTGAAGACCAACTGGGACGGGTTCTACTTTGCACCCTTCAAGAAGCACTTCGGTGGCTGACTCGACGCGCGCGCAAACGCCCCTCGATTCGCGAGGGGCGTCCGCCCGATCAGGATAACCTACCTCATCGAGAGGTACCTCACTGGGGCCCGGCACCTTCGTCCCCATCAAGGAACGTAAGCTTCCAGCAACCGCGGGCACGACCGCCCGTGAAAGTGACCGCGCTTCACCCGAGGCGCACAGCAAGGAGAAGGAACATGAGCGAGTTCGTCTATCTGTATCGCGAGGCTTCCGTGCCGGCGTCCCCACAGGCGATGCAAGACCGCATGGTGAAGTGGCTCGCGTGGTTCAGAGATCTCGAGCAAAGAGGGCACATGGTGAGCAAGGGCCACCCTCTGCATCGAACGGAGGGGGGCGTAGTGCGCGACAGGAAGGGCAGCTTGACGGACGGGCCGTACGCGGAGACGAAGGACATCGTCATTGGCTACACGGTCATCGAGGCGAAGGATCTCGAGCAAGCGGTGCAGCTCTCCACGGGGTGTCCCCTCCTCGACGACGGTGGCCTCGTCGAGGTTCGCCCCATCATGAAGCTCTAGCGTGGAGGAGCTCGACGCCTCGCTGTTCCGCAGGGAGTCCGCGCGCTTGACCGCCGCGCTCACGCGCATCTTCGGCGTCGCGAATCTCGCGCTGGCCGAGGACGTCGTGCAAGAGACTCTGGCCGCCGCCTTCGAGGAGTGGAGCCGCACCGGCATTCCGCAGCACCACTCGGCGCTCTTGATGACGTCGGCGAAGAATCGCGCGATCGACGTCTTTCGACGCGAGCGAACGGCACGCAAATTTGCCCCTGAAGTCCGCCACCTTATCGAGAACGAGTGGACGCTGCGTCCAGCGGTGGAGGACCTCTTTCTGCTTCCAGCGCTGAAGGACGACGAGCTGCGGATGATGTTTTCTTGCTGTCATCCGCACCTCGACGAGGAGGTCCAGGTGGCACTCATCTTGCGCATCCTGTGTGGCTTTGGCGTCGAAGAGATCGCAGCGGTGTATCTGACCGGCGTCGCCGCGATCGAGAAGCGTCTGTTCCGCGGAAAGAAGGTCCTGCGCACATCGCACCGTCTGTTCGAGCTGACCGCGGAAGACTTCGCTCCGCGGCTCTCGGCTGTGCACCGCGCGCTCTACCTGCTCTTCAGCGAGGGTTATCATGGCGCCTCCGCGGAGGGTGTCATCCGGCCCGAGCTTTGTCGCGAAGCGATGCGACTGGTTCGCTTGCTCGTCGACCACGCCCCCGCGGCGACCTCGGCGACCCATTCGCTCGCCGCGCTGATGTACCTCGATGCGGCGCGGCTGCCGGGCCGAGTCGACGAGTCTGGCGATCTCACCCGGCTCTTCGATCAGGATCGTTCGCGCTGGGATACAAAGTTGATCGCCGAGGGCCTCGCGCTTCTGGAGCTCTCTGCGACTGGGAGCGACCTCTCGGATTTTCACATCGAGGCCGCCATTGCCGGGATGCACGCCGGCGCAAGCCGGGTCGAGGACACTCCGTGGAGCCAGATCTTCGCTCTCTACGACGTTCTGGCGAGGATTCGGCCTTCTCCTGTGGTGGAACTGAACCGAGCGATGGCGCTCGCGCAGGTCGAGGGGCCAGAGCGCGCACTCGAGGCCGTGCGCGCGATCGGTGGGGTGGATCGGCTTGGCTCCTATCCGTTTTACGAGGCGGCACTCGGTGAGCTCGAGCTCCGATGCGGGAGAATCGAAATCGCGCAAGGGCATTTTCGCGCAGCGCTGAAGTCGGCACGCAACACTGGCGAGCGCCGATTCCTCGCGCGCCGCATCGCCGACTGCAAAGCGTGAGCATGGTGTGCGCGTCCAGAGATCCAAGAGGCCGATCGGCCGCCGACACTGGCTCAGATCTGCGATCGTCGCAGCGGTTGGGCGCGGCGCCCGTTATCCGTAAAGGCCGGTCAATGTGCCCTTGTTCCACATCGGGTCGTTGGCGACTGCGCTGTAGGACGTCAGCGCGCCATAGCCCCAGGCCTGCGCCGTCGTTGTCCAGAAATCGGCCATCGTGTGGGCGTGGTCGCCGAACTGAAAGTACTTGCCACCCTGCAGGTTCAAGAACTTTGCCCCGAACAAGAGCACGGGCATGTCGCTCGTGTCGTGCACATTGCCCACGCTGACCTCGCTCCAGTAGATCACGAGCGTGTTGTCGAGCAGCGATCCTCCCGTCGTGCCGTCGGGCGTGTTCTTCATCTCGAGTAGCAACTGCGCCGTGATGTCCGCATAGAATTTGTCGGCGATGTAGATTGCGTCTTGCGGATCGGTTCCGCCCTGGTGCGAGATGGCGTGATGGCCTTCCGTGTCCTGGATCTGGTTACCCTGTGTGTCCTTGTACTTGTCGAGCAGGCCGGCAGCCTTGAGCAGGCGCGAAAAATTCAAATTGGAGTTTCCATAGCCAAAGGTGAACGACGCAACGCGAGAGAGATCGCACTGGAACATCGTCTTGATGATCTGCATATGCTGGAGCGACGCTTGATAGTGCTGCGCGTCGTTGAGCGACATCCCGCTGGCCATCGTCGGCAGCGCGGCCAGCGTGGGGGGGGCACAAGCGCGGCCCGTACCGACCATGCGCAGGTTCTTTTCGAGATCGCGGATGGCCGAGAGGTGCTGATCGATTTTGGGCAGCTGCGAAAGCGGGACCTGCGGGCGCAGAGCCTGGAGATCGCCGGTCAGGTAGTCGAGCAAGCTCTTGTTCTGGGCCTGGATCTTGGCGAGCTGGTCGGCACCCATGTTCATCATTGCGGACCCGAAGACGTTCTTGAACACGACGTCGGGACGAGACTCCGGCCAGAGCGGCGTGGCGCCAACCGCCATTGGGTCGGACTTGGAGTAGGAGACTACCCGCAGGCACGATGGGGCCGTAACGTCGGCGGACTCCATCGACGCCGTGGTCTGCAGAGACGGGATCCTCGTGCCCTGTAGACTGGCGATTTTCTTCAAGAAGAGCTGATCGATCGACATGTCGGGCGCCGTGAAAAATTTCCCGTTGGTGTCGTTCTGCTGGGCCACGGTGTAGCCCGGAAGCACGGGCCAGACGTGCCGATCGGAAGAGCCCTTGTCCTTGGGCGAAGGTGATGTCATGGCGATCATGCCGGCACCGTGCTTGTCGCCGAGCCAACCCTGGATCCGAGGGCAATCGACGCCTTTCACGATGACCATGTCGTTGCGGAGCTGATCGAACGACGAGATGATCGGCGACGAGACCCAGTTGGTGGTCCCGCCCGACGGCCACCACTTGTCCATGGGACTGCCAGCCGGCCCCCCGATCGCCGTCCCGCAGGGGCGGTGAATCAGCAGAAGTCGCTGCGGAGCACCCGTCTTGGATTGCGCTTGCGCAATGATGGGACGGACGAGATTCGCGGCAGCCGTCGTCCCCAGACCGGCCAGGAAGCTGCGTCGTCGAATCCGAGTCGTTCTGTCTTTGGTCATGGTCGTGCGTCCTTCGCATCGCGCCCAGCCATACTGACCCGGCGCAGTAGTGTTAGAGATCCCGCGTGAGAAATGCAGGCGATGTAAAAATGGCCTTGAACAAGGCGGGAAACGACCCCGAGGTGTGGAACTCGTCCTTGACGGTCTGCAAGAGGCAGGAGTTCTCGACGTCGGGGTTGTGTTCGAGCGTGTATGTGGAGAGCCGAGTCGCCGCGCAATCCGACGCGCGTCGTCCGCTGGCGAGCTTCTGCGCCAAGGCCCCGACGTTGGCAACTGGGCCGTCGAGATCGCTTCCCAATCGAGAGACCGTGGCGGAGTCATCGATGGGAGCGCCGTTCTCGTCGGTGGTCCGGTACCGGCCGATGGCGTCGTAGCTCGAGGTGACGAGGCCGAACGGATCGAACGCCTGGTGACAGCCTCCGCAACTGAGCTTGTCCCGTTTGATCGTCTTCTGCCGCTCCGTGCCGGTGATGGTGGCGAACACTGCCGCCGCGTCGGCAGGCGGATCGCCGATGGCGATACCGCACGCCAGGTTGCCGTAGACCCACAGACCACGATGAACGATGTCGTCGGTGCCAGTGTGCTGGTTCGAGGTGGCGAGGAGAGCCGGCTGCGTGAGGACACCGGAGCCGTACGCATCACCGGTGGTGTCCACCGGGACGAGCTGCACGCCGGTCACGCCGGCGATGCCGTAGACCGTCGCCATGGCTTGGTTGGCGTAAATGCGACGCGACGTGAAGAGGTCGTTGAAATGGCCGTCCCACAGCACATCGCCGAGAAACCTCTGCGCGCTCTGGTAGAGGGTACCCCGGAGACCGGCGAACTCGGGGAACAACGTCGCGTCCTTGTCGATCAGCGGCATCTTTTCGAAGTCGAGGTAGTACGACACCTTCTTCTGCAGGTTGGCGCGCGCTATCGGCAGCGCCATGACGCGCTCGACCTGGGCGCGCAGTACGTCGACTTGCGTGATCGTCCCGTCCTTGGCCGCGCCCCAGAGCGTTGGGTCGGGCGAAGAGTTGGTGAGTGCAAAGCTCAGTGCAGACGCGACCTCGTAGGGCGAAAGGGTTGAAACCCCACTCGTCGCCCTGGCGTTGTCTCCCAGCTCGAAGCGATAGAGAAAATGGGGGGAGGAGAGAGCTGCCTCCATCGTCAGCTGAACGGCCCGTGCGGGACTATCGTCCGCGCCCACGTTGAACACGGCCATGAGGCTGGCGAGGTCGGCTTCGGTGACCGGACGTCGCCAGGCGAGCGGCAGCTTGTCTGCCAAAAACTGGCGCATGCACGTAACCGTGGCGGCGCCCACCGCACTCCCGCAAGGTAAGAAGGCGGGATCCGCCACCACCTTGTCGGCCGCTGAAACGTAGGCCTGCGCGATCGCCTGGTTGGCGACCGCTTCCGACTCGCTGACGTTGTACTCGCCATTGGAGCTTTTGATCGTCGAGATGTCGCCCGTGAGGGTGACGCCGAAGACGTCGTGCACGACGTTGACGTACTGCTCGTCGGAGATGAGCGAGATCCGCGCCGAGGCGAGCGACGCTCCCGGCTTGCACGCATCGCCGGTGCTGTCGGAACCGCCGCCAGGGCCGGTGCCCGCGGGGCTACTGCTCCCGTTGCCGACACTCGTCGGAATGTCACCGATGCGGCCGGAGCACGCACCCAAGCCAAGAACCGCGAGAATTACGAAACTGCCTCCACCCAAGCTGCTCTTCATCGATCACCTCGTGACATGAGAATCTCCGCGAATCGAACGCTCCGCCGCCCGAGCTAGACGTTGCCCCCGGCCCCTGCCCGGACCTGATCGACCGCTCTCCCCAATGCGATCGCGGCCCCCCACCATACGACGAGAAGCCCGAATTCACGGAGCAACGAGCCCTTACGTCGAGGCAGTGCCGCACGCTTTGGATTTCGGTTCACGGCCCCTTCGCCGTGGCTCTGTCTCGTCAGGCCAGGTAGATTCTGAGCATCCGAGGATCCGCTGAAACGTCTACATCAATCCGCTGTCCGAACAACGACCCGAGCCGCACTTGGGGCGGCATGCGCCCTCGTCTTCGCATGCTCCAATGGCAAATCCGGCGGACGCGCGGCGCCCATCGGCAATTTTTGCGGCGCGCCGGACGATTGCCAGAGCGGCAATTGCGTCGACGGAGTGTGCTGCAACACGGCATGCGCGGGTCTCTGCCAATCGTGTGCACAAAACTTGGAGCCGGGAAGGTGCTTGCCTGCAAAAGCTGGCACCGATCCGCGTGATGTCTGCGGCGACGAAGGAGCGCGTAGCTGCGGCCACGACGGAACGTGCGATGGCGCGGGGAGCTGTAGACTCTACGTGCGGGGAACGCTCTGCGAGCTGTCGGCCTGCAAGGAACCAACGTTCACAGCCAAGGTGTGCAATGGCCTCGGCACTTGCGCCCAGGAGATTGCTACGTCGTGCGGCAACTACCACTGCGGTCCCCAGGGTTCATGCGCACCATCGTGCTCGAGCAACGCCGATTGCGTCGACCCGAGCGTCTGCGCCCGCGGCGTATGCGGGGGGCTCCTCGGTCAATATTTCTACGCGACCAATCTGACCGATCCCATGGTGAGCCGGGTCGACCCCAACATCGACTTTAGCTGGACCGACCTCACGCCCGATTCATCGATCGGCCCCTCTTTCTCCGTCGAATGGACTGGGTTCATCACACCCCGCTTCGACGAGACTTACACCTACCACCTCTTGAGTGACGACGGCGCACGCCTCTTCGTCGACGGCAGCAAGTTAATCGATGACTGGATGCCTGCCCATCTTGCCAAGGAGGCATCTGGTTCGATCCCGACTCTTCACGCCGGCCAGAAATACCCCATCAAGGTCCAGTATTGGCAACAGGTGGGACAGTCGGTCGTTCGCCTTTCGTGGTCGAGTCCTTCCGAACCCAAGGGCCCCGTCCCCACGAGCGCCCTTTTCCCGAGTGCCAAGCCGATGGGCCAATAACGGTGCTTCGCGGCACTGCCATTTCGAATCATGCAGGCCATCGGCTATGATGTCATCGTTGTGCGAGCAGCGCAGCCGATCATGAGCAAACCTGCGGAACGCGTGCGATCGTTGGAGGCTGCCGAGACGGTCGGCAACGCTACAACGATCGACTCCGACGAATCGGCGCTCGTAGCATCGGTCGTCGCGGGTGACGAGCGCGCCGCGCGAACCCTCTGGGTGCGATATGCGCCCATGGTGTACGGCGTAGTGAGGCGCACTCTCGGCCCCGACTTCGACGTCGACGACGCGGCCCAAGACGTGTTCATGCGCCTCTTCGAACGGATTCACAAGCTCGAGGATCCTTCGGCGCTCCGGAGCTTCATCTACTCCATCGCCATTCGCGTCATTCAATGGAAGGTCCGGCGCCGGTGGGTGCGGAGGATCATGGTGCTGACGCCGACCGGAGCGATTCCCGATCAACCGATGCCGGGAGTTCCACCCGAGGCTCGCGAGGCGGTTGGCAGGCTCTACGGCGTGCTCGACAAGCTGAGCGCGACCGAACGCACGTTCTTCGTGCTCCGCAACATCGAGAAGCTCACCGTCGAAGAGATCGCCGCGGCCACCAAGCTGTCCACCTCCACGGTCAAACGTCGCATTCAGCAAGCCTGCGCCCGCGCCGACCAGCTTCTTCAGGGCGATCCCGTCCTGTCTACTTACTTGAGCGTCGATCGGGAGGATCGCGATGACCGATAAGCAGCATCAGTCCTATCGCTACGACGCGCTCGCCGAGCTCGCCCGCACGATGCCATACGAACCTTCGAGCACCCAGCTCGTGCACGGATGGCGGCGCATCCAGGCCACTGGCGTCGGCAAGGCGCGCCGCATGTCGCCGGCGCGGTGGCTTGCTACCTTGGGGGTGGCCGCGTGCGTCGCCGCGATCATGGTGATCCGGCCCTGGCAACGCCATCCCGAAATCTTGAGCTACGTCGTCGACAGCGGCGTGCGCGGTCCGGCCGGCGAGGTAACCGCCGGAGACGTCGCGCATGCCAAGCTTGCGTTTTCCGACGACACCGAGTTCGTTCTCGCTCCTCATGCGCGCGCAACCGTAGGCGCACTCACCGCCAACGAGCCCCACGTTTCGCTCGACGATGGCCGCACCGAAGTGCACGTGCGCCATCGCGACGGCGCGCGCTGGCTCGTCTCCGCCGGGCCCTTCGTGGTTTCGGTCACCGGGACCTCGTTCGCCCTGGCCTGGACGGGGGGCGATCGCTTCGATATCCACATGCACTCCGGCACCGTCACCGTGAAGGGACCGGTCATCGAAGACGGACGC
>JBBSDY010000073.1:0-10274 GCA_038240245.1 Polyangiales bacterium | reverse complement strand
CGTCGTTGGTTGTCAGAACGGACAGCGTAGGGAGCGCCGAGTTCCGCCATTCTTGGCGGCCTGGCGCATTGCGGCAACGGCGAAGAATTACCGCCCGGCTAGTCGGACGGGATCGAGGCTTCTTCGCTGGGGTTCGAGGGTAGGTGGACGTCAACCAGGCGGGCGTCGGGCGCGTAGATGGCGGCGAGCGTCTGAAAGAGTCCAAGCGCCATGGGGACCACCGAGGTGAAGAAGGCCACCGCCGTGAGCGCGTAGGCGATCGGACCCGCTCCCGAGAGGGCGGGTGCGTAGAGCTGGCGAAGGCCGAGGTCGAGCGCGAGAAGGGCGGTCAACGCCTGCGCGCACCACGCCGTCGTGGCGGTGGTCGGCGACGCCATGAACGCGAACAGGCCGGAGAGTGCCCCGATCAACCCGAGCGCCGCAGCGACGCGAGCGATCGGCGCGCCGTGGCTCATGGCGATGGCTTCGTGAATGAGAAAAGGCACGGCCAGCGCGAAGGCAACACCGAGCAACGCGCGGCCTCGGCGGTAGGCACGGTAGTGTGATCGGAAGAGAAGCGCAGCCGGAACCACGACGCAGGTCACCACGCGCAAGGTCTCGACCCATGCGTTCGAATCGGGCGCGGTGAGCAACGCCAGCGGACCCGAACCGAAAAGGCCCAGCGTCACGACCACGGCGCCGACGAATCCGCCCACGATCGCTCGCCAAAGATACGGAAAGGGGACGAGAGCCGTGGCTCCGCAGGCCGCAGCCGCGGCTAGGCAGATCGCCGACGCCTGTGGCGCGAGCCCGCGGACCCCGAGGTTGAACCGAAGACAGATTCCGACGCCCAGGTAGAGAACCGCCGCGCCCGCATCCCACAGCCGTGACGCGTTGCGTCCGGGCTCGATGGGCGCAAGATCCTCCCGAAGAACGTCGCTCGCCAGGATCGGCGGCGGAGTCTTCAGGTTCTTCTTGACCGCCGCGTGAACGCCCGAGGCTAGCGGTCCTGGAGGTTGCGCCCGGCGTGGGCGCGGTTGCGTCTGCATTGGGTTGAGCGCAGGTAGCTTACCTCCGCCCGCCCGTGGCTTGCCAGCAGTTCACTCAACGGCTTGATATGATTGACTTTATTTCCTCGTTCAGGCCCTGGGATGGGCTCGCTGATGGGCCCTTCGAACGTGATCGGTGGCCACGTGGGTGTAGATCTCTGTGGTGGCAATGTTGGCGTGTCCGAGCATTGCCTGAACGCTTCGCAGATCGGCGCCCCCCTCGAGCATGTGCGTCGCGAATGAATGCCGCAGCTTGTGGGGCGAGATGGGCTTGGTGATGCCGGCCTTGTGCGCATAGCGGATGATCAGCTTCCAAAAGGCCTGGCGGCTCAGCGGTTTTCCCCACGACGAAAGGAAGAGCGCAGATTGAGCCCGGCCCCCCGAGCGAACGGGGCTCGCTCTGCATAGGTACGCATCGAGATCGGCCAGGGCGACCTCGCCCACCGGCACGAGACGACGCTTGCCGCCCTTGCCGAGCACGCTCAAAAAGCCGCGCTGGCGGTCGATGTCTCCCAGCTTCAGGCCGCAGAGCTCGCTGACCCGAAGGCCGGCCGCGTACATCAGCGAGAGCATGGCGCGGTCGCGAAGGCCGCGGGGCCGCGAGACATCGGGCGTCGCTAGCAGTCGCACCACCTCGTCGAAGTTGATGACCGCGGGCAGCCGTCGGCCGAGGCGGGGTGGAGAAAGGAGCGCGGTCGGATCGGACGCCGTCAGTCGTTCGCGGACCAGAAAGCGGCAGAACCCCCGCATGGCCGATAGTCGCCTGGCAGCAGAGCGCGCCGAGAGGCCCGCCTTGTCGAGCGACACCAGAAATCGGGCCACGACGACGGCATCGAGCTCCTCGGTCTCCGTCACGCCACGTCCCTCGGCGAAAGACGCCAGGCGCGCCAGATCGGTCGCGTAGGCAGAGACGCTGTTCGTCGCCAGGGCCCGCTCCACCCGCAGGTGGTCGAGGTAGGCGTCGATGGCCGAAGAAAGCTCCACGGGCTCGAAGATAGAAGCGAAGAGACCCCTACGCTAGTTTTTGCCGGACGCCGCGGCGACCAGCTCGGCGAGGAGCGAGCTCGGGTCGGGCTGTCGCATCAGGGCTTCACCGAGCAACGCGGCATCGGCGCGAGATCGGGCAATCGCGGCAGCATCGGCAGCCGTCTTCAGGCCCGACAAGTGAACGGCCACGATGCCTCGTGGAATGCGAGCAAGAATCCGCGCGGCGCGCGCCGCGTCCATCTCGAGCGTAGCCAGAGCGCGGGCGTTGACGCCGCCGCCGCGCGCTCCCGCGGCGAGCGCGCGGTCGAGCTCGGCGTCGGTCACGACCTCGGCGAACGGCTCGATCCCCGCGCGGCGGGCGCCGTCGACGAGCTCGGACAGCGCCGCGCCATCGTCCACGCACCTGACGATGATGAGCACGGCGTCGGCTCCCGCGCTCGCGGCGCGCTCGATCTGCGCCACGTCGATGACGAAGTCCTTGCAGAGAACCGGCACGGTGACGGCGGCGCGCGCCAACGACAGATCGTCGAGTGAGCCGTCGAACCATTTCGCGTCGGTGAGAACGCTCACCATGGCGGCGCCGCCAGCTTCGTACACCTGGGCGCGCTCGCGAGGGCCGAGAGCGCGCGACAGAGACCCGGCCGACGGCGATCGGAACTTGATCTCGGCGATCAGACGCAGAGGGGCGCCCTTCGGGCGGCGCAGGGCCTCGACGACGTCGCGGACCGGCCAGTCGGCAGGACGCGCCACGGCAGGGTGGCCCTGCATGGCAGCCACCTCTTTCATTTTCTCGGCGAGGATGTCGCGCAGCAGGCCCATGGTCGTTTTAGCCCGAGCGCGCCCGGCGCGCCGCCGCGCGCCAGCGCTCGAGGGTGCCGAGTGCGCGCCCCGACGACAGGGCGCGATCGGCTTCGATCGCGGCCTCTTTGGGTTCTTTGCCCTGCGCGACGACGACGGCGGCGGCGGCGTTGAGAACGATGGCGCTGCGCGCGGGATGGGGCTCACCGCGCAGAATGCCTTCGATCGCCCGGGCATTGGCCGTCGCGTCTCCGCCGGCGAGCGCGTCGGCTCCCACGCGCGGCAAGCCGAAGTCGTCGGGCGTGATCACGCGCTCGAGGATGCGGTCGCCGTCGAGCTCGCTGACGCGGGTCGGCCCCGAGGGGCTGACCTCGTCGATGCCCTCTTCGCCCCGCACCACCCACGCCCGCTTGGTGCCGAGGGCGCGTAGCGTCTCGGCCATGATCGGCCGAAGCCTGTCATCGTAGGTGCCGACGAGCTGGTGCGTGGCGCGGGCAGGGTTGGCGAGCGGCCCGAGCACATTGAAGATGGTGCGAATACCCAGCTCGCGTCGCGCGAGCGCGGCGTGCTTCATCGCGGGGTGGTGCGTGGGCGCGAAGAGAAAAGCGATCCCCGCCTCGCGCAAGATGCCAGCCTGTCGATCGGCGGGCAGATCGATGGGCACGCCGAGCGCTTCGACGACCTCGGCGCTGCCGGCGCGGCTGGAGACGGCGCGATTTCCGTGCTTGGCGACCGCGATGCCGATCGACGAGGTCACGATGGCCGCCGCCGTCGACACGTTGAGCGTACCGAGGCCGTCGCCGCCGGTGCCGCACGTGTCGAGCGTCGCTTCGAGGCCGTGATCGACGCTCACCATGGCGGCGCGCATAGCCTCGGCGGCGGCCGAGATCATCGCCGACGTTTCGCCGCGCATGCGGAGCGCCACCACGAATCCGGCGACCTGCGCGGGCGTCCAGCTGCCCGCGAGAATGGCCTCGAACGCGGCGCGGATGGTGCGCCGCGACGGCCCCTCGTCGGTGGTCACTTCCCGAAAGACGCTCGCGAAGGTGATGGGATCGGAGCTCATCAGGTGTCCTTGGCGATCGGTGCGAGCCAGTTCTTGAGCAGCGCCATGCCTTCCTCGGTCAGGATCGACTCCGGATGAAACTGCACGCCCTCGACGGGCAGGGTCTTGTGGCGCAGGCCCATGATCTCACCCTCGCTCGTCCAAGCGCTCACTTCGAGCACGTCGGGCAAGCTCGACCGCTCGACGAGCAGCGAATGGTACCGCGTCGCCGTGAAGGGAGAGGGCAGTCCGGCAAAGACGGTCTTGCCGTCGTGCAAAATGGGCGACGTCTTGCCGTGCATGAGCCGGTCGGCGACAACCACCCGCCCTCCAAAGGCCTGTCCGATCGATTGGTGGCCCAGGCAAACACCGAGAATGGGGACGCTACCCGACAGGCGCATCACCGTCCCAAGGCTGACGCCCGCCTCGTCGGGCGTGCACGGCCCGGGCGAGATGACGATCCCCTGGGGCATGAGGCTGGCGATACCACCCACATCGTAGGCGTCGTTCAGCACGACCTCGCAGGACGCCCCCAGCGTCTCCAGGTACTGGACGAGGTTATAGGTAAACGAGTCGTAATTGTCGATGACTACGATGCGCGTCATGAGTTGCGAAGAGGATGGACGGACCCGGCTCCGGGGTCAAACGTTGACATTGCCAAGGCCATCTCGCTAACGTGCGTCTCCCCGAAGGAAACCCCATGGCTGGCGAAGACAGAAAGCCGAAGATCGATCTGAAAGCCCGACTGGGCAAGGCCCAGGGCGCCGCTCCTCAAATGGGCGCTCCCGCGCCGGTGGCTCGCCCCGGAGGATCGGTGGCGCCGCCACCTGCCATCGGGTCGGTTCCCCCCCCCGCTGCTGGCGGGTTCGGCCAGGCTCCGGGTGTTCCCGTGGGCGTTCCGATGCCTCCCTTCGGCGGTGGCAAGCCGCAGACCGATCCGTTCGGCGCACCGGTCGCCGCGTCGCCGACGCGAGCGCCGGCGCCTGCCACGATGCGGATCGAGATCGACGAAGAGACGATGAAGCAGGCGCGCAAAGGTGGCAAGCGCGCCGGTATTCTCGGTTTCATCACCCTCCTCATGGGGCTCGGGCTCGGCTACGCGTTCGGTGGGCGACAGGCCGACTCCAGGGTCGCGCAAGGCGCCGTGCAGGGCGCGCAAGATCTCATCAGCGACATCGACAAGGCGCAGGGCAAAATCAAGGAGTTCTCCGACAAGCTCAACGGCGCCGTGAAGGACATGAAGGACGGCAAGTTCCCCGAGGCGTTCGCCAACGATCTCGGTGGCATCGCCATCCCGTTCGGGTCCGACAAGCTGGCGGGTCGCAACATCGGTCGCTTCGACCCGCGAACGTTGCAGATGCTCTTCAACTACACGAGCAGCGTCGAAGCGGTGAACGATCGCAAAGACGCGCTCAAGAATCTTTTTAGCAGCCAGAAGAAGGCGATCGTCGACGCGTTCGGCGCGTCCACCAACCCCAAGGTTTCCTGGTCGGTGTTCATTCAGAAGAGCCCCGCGCACGGCAACGTCGCGAGCCTCGCGGCGATCAACCCGGCCGAGTCGTTCAACTACAACGATGCCAACTGGCCCGCCAAGTTCAAGATCTCGACGGGCCGCGAGCTGGTCGACAGCGAGCGTTACACGACCGGCGATCCCGCCACTGCCGATCCCACCAAGAAGATCGTCACCATCCCCGTGGCACCCGATTCGATTGCGGCTGCGGTCGGCGGCGGCATTCTGGGACGCATCACGAGCGAGCTCGCCAAGACGGACACGACGCTGTCGGGAAGCGGGACGCCCGGAGACGACGACGAGACGGGCGTCATCAAAAAGGGCGAGAACCTGCTCACGGCCCTGAAGCGGATCGGCCAAAAGTAAGCTCGGTCACCTCGTTCGGGGGAGCGAGTCCCCACACGATCTCTTCGCCGGTCTTGGGATCCGCACGGCAGCCGATCTCACGGTAGCCGCGAGCCAGAAGCGCCGTGCAGCGGACCGCGGCGTGCGCCTTGCGTGGTTTGCGCACCAGCGCCTTGGCCGCGTCGAGCCAACGGCGAAACCCGGGGCGGGCCCTTTGCATTTCACGCACGATGAGGAGCGCTCCCGCCGGCAGGTCGGCCGGATCGGGAAGCTGAGCGACCAGCACGGCCACGGCACCGAGGCCGTCGGCTGGCCACTTGCGATCGAGCACGGGAAAAAGCTCGCGCCCCTCGGAGCGCGGCGGTGACCGCAAGCTCATGTGGCAGCCGAGGCAATCTTGCGGTCGCTGTCGGCCTTCTTGCCGCCTTCGGACGGAGGCCCACCCGCCGACGCCTCGCCTGGCGCGCCGGACATCGCGGGCGCCGGTTCGGAGAGGTTGCCCGGGCGAATGATCTCTACCTTCGAGACGCGCTTTTCGTCGGCTTCGCGAATGATGAACTGGAGGCCGAACGCCGCGATCTGAGACCCCACGGCGGGGACCTTGCCGACCTGGTGAATGAGAAGGCCGCCGAGCGACTCGTAGTCGGCGCTCTCCGGGATATCGACCGCGAGGTACGCCGACAGATCGTGAATGGAGACCGCTGCGTCGGCCAAGAGGCGTCCGTCACCGAGGTCTTGAATGGGGGGTTCTTCGGTGTCGTACTCGTCGCGGATGTCGCCGACGATGACCTCGAGGATGTCTTCGAGGGTGACGAGGCCGCTCACGCCGCCGAACTCGTCGATGACCACGGCCATGTGAAGTCGGCGAGCGCGCATCTCGCGCAGCACGCTGGAGACCCCCTGCATTTCGGGGACGAAGTTGACTGGAGCGCGAACGAGATCGCCGAGCGGCGTCTTTAGCAGCTCGTCGTCCTTGAGCAGACGAAAAAGGTCTTTTGCATAAAGGAGCCCGACGATGTTGTCGACCTTCTCGCGGTAGACGGGGAACCTTGAATGGCCCTCGCTGGCGATGATGCGCAGCACGTCGGGCAGGGCCGTGTCGACCTCGATGGCAGAGACTTGGGTGCGCGGGACCATGACGTCGCGCGCGATGAGATCCTTCAGCTCGAGCACGTTGCGGATCATTTCGGCAGGCTCTTCGCCGAGCGAGCCGGTCTTCTGGCCCTCGGTCACCACCCACTCCACCTCGGTCTCGGTGAGGCGAGCGTCGCGCGGCGCGTCCGGCCCGAGCTGCCGCGAGGTCAGCCGGCCGAGCACCGAGAGGGGAGCCGCGAGCGGGACGACCAAAAGCTCGAGCGGCCGGATGAACGGCAGCACTTTGACGGCGAAATACTCGGGGCGGCTGCGACCCAGGGTGATCCCGATTTCGGCGAGGATGCCATAGGTGAGGAGAGCTCCCAGGGCGCCCAGCGGGGCGAGCATGGCGTGGGGCACGAACGGCGCGAGGCAATTGGCGACCAATACCGCCGACAGCGAGGTGAACACGACGCGACCCACCAGCCACTGGGAGTGGCGGGCCTTGGGGTTTTTGAGATACCGCTGCAGGCCGGTCTTGGCGATCCCCTTGGCCTCGTCGTCGAGCGCCGAAAGGCGTGAGGGGAGCAGCGCGCTGAACGCACCGTCCATCGTGGCGAAGACGGAGCCAATCGCTGCACAGATGAGTGCCCCGACCAGGCCTTCGACAACATCGGCCTCTGGTAGATTCAACTCGTCTCCTCGCCGGTCCCTAGCAGCCGTACCTCCGAGTCCCGTTGCTCGATCGGTGCGTCGGAGCAGACAGACCCCACGCAAGGGAACCTGATCGACCCGCCGGGACGTTCTCTCCAGAAAGCTAGCGGACCTGCCGCCAGGCGCGCAAGGGCGGGGGGCCCAGGGCAAGGTCTCGAAAGGTTGACCGACGACAGATTTTCCGCAACTTTCACGGCGTTGGGCCGATTGGGGGACATGCCGAACATCCTTTCTAGCACTTCGTCTTCGAGCGCCACGGCGGCGCAGGGGCGTTCGCCAGCCACCGAGGCGGCCCCAGCGGCCCGTCAGGCCCCCGTGGGGCGGTCCTTTGGGGCACACCTCAGTCGAAAAGCCGAGTTGTGGACGCCTGCGCAGGCCGCGCGACTGACCGGCCATCCGACGTCCCACCTTCCCACGGCCGATGCTCCCAACGCGGGCACCGTGGTGCACGGCGGGCAACCGCGGCGGGAGTCCGACGACGATGACAAGTCGCGCTTTCGAGCCAGCGATCTTGCAGCGTCGCCAGGCGAGGCCGTCGACCCGCTCGATCCCATGACGCGCGCCCTGTTTGCGCCCGGTCTTCGCTCGAGCGCTGTCGCCATCACGCCCGCGCCCGCGCCCGACGAAGGCGTGTCGCGATCGTCGCGCGTGTCGCTGGAGCACGTGCTCTCTCGCCTGGTCCGCCGCATCGCCTGGTCGGGCGATGCTCACACGGGATCGGCCCGTCTCGAGCTCGGCGCCGGCGCGCTCGAGGGTGCCACCCTCACCATTCACTCCGACGACGGCAAGGTGCGGGTTTCGCTCGAGCTGCCCCCCGGTGTCGATCAGGCCGAGTGGAAAGAGCGCATTGCCCGCCGTCTCGGCGCGCGTGGGCTTCAGGTGACGGCGCTCGAGGTCGAGTGAGAGAAGCCGCGCTGTACGGCAAAGGTTCCTTCGCCGGACGCGCGGCCAATGGCGATGAGCTCGCCGTCCGGTCCGAACCACGCCGAAATGCCCGACGCGGGTGCGATCGAGAAGTGCTGCGCGGTGAGCGCCTTGCCGTGCCGCGCGAAGCGCACACCTTCCCCGGAGAGCTCGGCCACGGCAAGCACGCGGGCGGCGACGCGGGCAACGGGTTGCAAGGCGCGCTGTAGATCCTCGGGCGATGCCTCGAGTGGCAACGCCTCTTCGAGCGAGAAGGCGCCGCTCGCGGTGCGACGAAGCGACGATAGATGGGCCGGGACTCCCAGTGTCTCGCCGAGGTCTCTCGCCAGGGCGCGCACGTAGTATCCCTTGGAGACGACGAGCGACAGTCCCAGCGAATCCGCCGTCGTTTCCATGATCTCGAGGCTTTTCACCTCGACCGCCCGCGGCTCGAGGATCACTTCCTCGCCACGACGCGCGAGCTTGTGGACCGAGCGCCCTCCCTGCTTGATGGCCGAGAAGGCCGGGGGCATCTGCTCCTTGCGCCGGCGTTCCATGTCGAGCGCGCCTGCGAGCAACGTCGATCCGGCGGTCGACCCCCCGGCCAGCGCTCTGGCCAGATCGTCGGGAATGGGTCCGCTCGCCATGATCTCACCTTCGCGATCGAGTGTGTTCGTCGATGTCCCGAAGGTCACCATGGCCTCGTAGCGCTTGTCCTGCTGCGTCAGGTAGAACGCGAGCTTGGTGGCCTGTCCCAGGGCAACGACGAGAACACCGCTCGCCTGGGGATCGAGCGTGCCCGCGTGGCCGACGGCGTGGGTATCGAACGCCTTGCGCATGCGCGCCACGACGTCGTGGCTCGTGGGTCCAACGGGCTTGTCGATGACGAGGACGCCGCCGTCGGCTATCCGAACCATACGCTCTGCCGCTCCGATACGCCGCGGTCGAGCATGCCCTGGATGGTCGAGCGAACTTTTTCGGTGAGTCGCCCCACCAGAAGAGAATCGTCGGCAGCTTCGGGCCCGTAGCCCTCGAATCGAATCGGCTCGCCGAACGTGATGCGCCACTTCGTCGGCGCGGGCACGAGGCCGAGTGGGCCCAGGGCAGGGAACGTGGGAGTGACGGGCAGGTACGGAACGCCGATCACATTGGCGAGGTATTCGAGGCGATAGAGCATCGGTGTCGCTTCTTCGGCGCCGATCACCGCACAGGGGACGATGGGCGTGCTGGTGCGTAAACACAGGCGAATGATTCCGCCGCGCCCGAAACGCTGCACCTTGTAGCGATCGCGGTAGAGCTTGCCGATCCCCTTGACGCCCTCCGGAAAAACGCCCACCAGGCGCTCCATCTTGAGCAAACGCTCGGCGTTCTCCTGGCAAGCGCGCACCGCGCCGATGCGATTCATGAAGGCGCCCAGAAAGGGGAGATAGAAAATGAAATCCTCGGCGAGCCAGCGAAAATCCCGCTTGGCGGGGTGCGCCTGCAGCATCGCTGTTTTCAGCATGGCGCCGTCGTAAGGCAACGTGCCCGAATGGTTGGCGACCACCAGGCAGCGCCCCTCGCTGGGAATGTTCGCGGCGCCCACGGTGTCGACGCGGAAGTAGCGCTTGTAGAGAAAGTCGAAGAGAGGCTGCCAGCGCGCGGCGTACTTGGGATCGAGACCGAACTCGTCGACCTCTTCGGAGCGGTTGCGCATCGCGATGCGGCCCCACTGGCGCAGGTAGTAGTCGCCGGAGAGCAGCTCGCGCGCTGCATCCATGACTCCGCCCTCGTCGCCGCCCGGACGCTCGAGCTCGTCGGGAACAACGAGCCGTTCGGCGATGGCGCGAGCGGCGCACCCCGCGTGGCCCTCGGGGATCGCGGTTTTCTT
>JBBSDY010000072.1:0-10334 GCA_038240245.1 Polyangiales bacterium | reverse complement strand
CCGACCTCACCCCCGACCCCCCATTGCTTTCTTTTTTCCCAAAGCGATACCATCCCCAGCTCATGCGCCATCTCTCCCTCACCTCCATCGTGGCCGCGACCGCTGCAACTTGGCTCATCGTCATGGCCGCATGCTCCAGCGACTCCCAAGCCCCCGTGGGCGTCGGCGAAGGGTGCCACATCAATACCGACTGCAGCTCGCCGCTGGTGTGCGCCTTTCAGAAGTGCCACCAGGCGTGCGCCACCTCCCGTGATTGCACCATCGGACAGCGATGCATGGCGAGCGATCGACCCTTTCACGTCTGTCAGCTCGATACCGAGCGCACCTGTTCCTACAACAGCGATTGCCCCGGAGGACAGGCTTGCGGCTCGGATCGAGAATGTCGCGATCAGTGCGCGGCGGACCGCGATTGCCTGAAATACCAGGTCTGCGTGGGGGCCACTTGCGCCGATACGATGGAAGTGGCCGAAGGCGGCATCGTTTCCGAGGCAGCGCCCAACGCCGAGGCAGGCGCCAGTGGCTTGCCGTGCAACTACACCTCCGAATGCCCAGATCCCTACGTTTGCCGGGCCAATCTCTGCTCAGTCGAGTGCATGACGACGCTCGACTGCAACGCCGGGTACAGTTGCGCGAACAACCGCTGCGTTACCGGATCGGGAACGCTGGTGGGCGCCGACGGCGGCAAGATCACCGATTCGAGCGGCAAGCTCGAGCTCGACGTTCCCAAGGACGCCCTTCGCGCGCAGGTTGCCATCGCCATTCATCCGCTCGAAGCGTGGCCGGACGGAGCATTGGGGCAAGTCTTTCAAATCGAGCCGAGCGGTATCAATTTCGCGGTTCCAGCCACCCTCACTTATACCTATGCGCCAACCGACATCGGAGCGACGCTCCCTGCCGATCTTCGGCTCGGGCTGGCGTCCGGCTCGTCGTGGACAGCCATGGCATCGACGGTCGACCCTGCCCAGCACAAGGTATCTGCCTCGATCGCACACCTTTCTACCTACGGCCTGCTCGGGCCGACCGTGGGGGGCGATGCGGGCGCGGTGGCGCCTTTGGACGCCGGGACCGCGAAGTGATCTCCCATCAGTCTCGCGGGAGAGTGGGCGCCTTCGACGGACGCCAACACCAGCGCCGAGGTCGTGACGGTGACCGCGACATCGGCGGCATCGGCGACCTACGCGTTCAATAGCCGGCGGGCGACGTGCTATGCATCGCGCCCTCATCCTTCGAGGCCGCTTCGATGCACAATTTCTTCCGGCTGGCCATCCGGTCGCCGATGGTCTCGACGTTTCTCGTCGGTGCGACTTCGACCTCGCGCGCCGATCCGGCCCCCAAAACCGATGTCGTCGCTCGGGTGCAGCTCGACCCGGTGCCCGTCCCGTATCCGTCGGGGGCGCAAGGCGATGCGTTGGTGGTGCTCGAGCCGCCGCCCGTCGAGGTCAGCGTCGTCGGCGAACGGCGCGAGGAGCTCGGCTCGACCCACATCCCGCGCAACGAAACGCGACTCATTCCAGGCGCCTTTGCCGATCCCTTTCGGGTCGTGGAGATCCTTCCCGGTGTGGCACCCATCGTTAGTGGATTGCCCTACTTCACCGTGCGCGGGGCGCCTGCCGGCGATGTCGGCTACTTCATCGATGGCATTCGCGTCCCGCTCCTCTTTCACGTCGGCGCCGGTCCTTCGGTCATCGCGCCGGCGCTGGTCGATCGCGTCGATCTTTTTCCATCCGTCTAGCCGGCCCGCTTCGGGCGCTAATCGGGAGGAATCATGGCCGACGAGACGACCGAGCCCAGCACCGTCGGTCGAGCCGAGGCGCAGGCCCGGGTTTTCGACGCGGGGGCCATGGTCGAACAACCGTTTGCCGATCAGCGCGGCAGCGTGCTGCTGGGCGGCCGATACGGGTACACCGGCGCGCTGCTGTCGCTCGTCGCCCCCGACTACTCCCTCGGCTACTGGGACTACCAGGCTCGCCTGGCCTACCGCGTCGCCGATCACGACCGGGTGAGCGCGTTCGCCTTTGGAGTGTGATTTTTTGCGCAACGAGGCGCTCGGTCGCACGCTCTTCAACGTCGAGTTTCATCGAATCGATCTTCGCTGGGACCACGAAACCGAGGCCGGCAAGGTGCGCATGGCGGCGGCCCTCGCGTCGGACTTTACGCTCAATGCTGCCGAAAACACGCAACATCCGGGATCGGGAACGTCCAGCCGCGGCGTGCGCCTGCGGATCGAGGCCGATCAGTGGGTCGCCCGCGGCGCGCGGCTGCGAGCGGGCGCCGACGTCGGTTTCGATCACTTCTCCGAGGACCGCGAGGTTCTGGGCGGTGGCAACCTCGTTCCGTTCGGTGGCCACACGGACAGCGTTGGAGGCGCGTGGGTCGATCTCGTGGCCCGCCCCGCTCCGGGCGTCGAGATCGTTCCCGCGATGCGCCTCGACGTGTTCCACGTGCGAGGGGAGACCTCGGTGGCCCCCGAGCCGCGGTTGGCGACGCATCTTCGGGTGGCCGAGGGCGTCGCCTGGATCTCGGCCTTCGGAGAGACCCACCAGGTTCCGATATTTTTGGTACCCGTGCCGGGCATGAACCGCGTCGGTGGCCGATGGCTCTTCGAGTCGGGGCCATCCCTTCGACATTCAATGCCCCACCCCCGACTGCAGCGGGCTGGTGAGCCCTCCGCGGCTACTGAATCACTCCATCGAAAAAAGCTCTTCGAGGTCCGTCTTGGTGAGCTTCTTCGCTCCTCCTGCATCCTCGGTCAGCACGCTCGAGACGAGCTCGCGCTTTTTGGCCTTGAGTTGCAAAATCTTTTCTTCGATCGTGCCCGCGGCGACCAGCCGGTACGCGGTGACCACTTTGGTCTGCCCGATGCGGTGAGCGCGATCGGTGGCCTGGTCCTCGACGGCAGGGTTCCACCACGGATCGAAGTGGATGACGGTGTCGGCGGCGGTGAGGTTCAAGCCCGTGCCGCCCGCCTTCAAGCTGATGAGAAAGACGGTGCAGCTGGGATCGTTCTGGAAGCGGTCGACGCGCTCGGGCCGGTCTTTGGTGGAGCCGTCGAGGTACTCGTACGTAATGCCGTCCTTATCGAGCGCGTTCTTGATGAGCTGGAGCATGGTGACGAACTGGCTGAAGACGAGCACCTTGTGGCCGCCGGCTTCGCACTCCTCGATGAGCTCGCGGAGCGCGATGAGCTTGCCCGAGTCGTCGTCGGTAAACGGGCGCGGCAAGCCGAGGAGCCGCGGATCGCAGGCAGCCTGCCGCAGCCGCGTGAGACCGGCCAAGATCTGAATGTGCGCTCCGGACACGCCGAGCCTCTCGACGTCGCCCATGACCTGGGCCCGCACCTCGCGCACGACCTGACCATAAAGAGCCTTCTGCTCGCCGGCGAGATCGCAGAACTGATCCATCTCGATCTTCTCGGGCAGATCCTTGGCGACCTCTTGCTTGGTTCGGCGCAGGATGAAAGGGTGGATGGTGGCGCGTAGGCGGACCGCCGTCTTGTGATCGCCGTCGCCGATGGGACGAGCAAAGCGCTCTTCGAATTTGTTGAGGGGCCCGAGCAGTCCCGGCGAAACGAAATCGAAGATCGACCAGATCTCGGAGAGCCGGTTCTCGATGGGGGTGCCGGTGAGGGCGAGGCGCCGCTTGGCGCGCAGGCGCTTGGCTGCGGCCGCCGTTGCCGACATGGGGTTCTTGATGTGCTGCGCCTCGTCGAGGATGGCGTAGGTGAGGTCGAGCTCCTTCAACATCTCTTCGTCGCGGCGGAGCAGGGCGTAGCTGGTGATGATGACGTCGACCGTTTCGAGGTCGTCGGTTTGCTCTTTGCGCGCCTGGCCGTGCCACAGGGCGACCGACAGCGTGGGACCGAACCGTTCGATCTCGCGCACCCAGTTGGTCACCACGCTGGTGGGGGCCACGATGAGCGCCTTGACGTGCTTTTCGTCCTGCTTCACGGCGAGCAAGAGGGCAATCGTCTGGAGCGTCTTTCCGAGACCCATGTCGTCGGCCAGGACGCCGCCCGAGCCGATGTCGTGGATGAACTTGAGCCACGAAAGTCCCTGCTCCTGGTAAGGCCGCAGCGTGCCCTTGAGGCCGCGCGGTTTTTTTGCGGCTTCGATCTCGTCGATCGATTGGAGCTTCTTGAAGAGATCGCGCGTGGCCGAGGGGACCGAAGAATCGGCGGCGTGGCCCAGCAGCTCTTGCAAACGCCCGGCCTGCGAGAGCGGAAACTTGCCGTTCTTGCCGGCGGCGGTCATGAGCTCGACTTCGCGCTCGAGCATCGCCTTTACGTTCACCGGGTCGAATGCCGCGAAAGAGCCGTCCTCGAGGCGAACGTACTTCTTTCCTTCGGCCAGACACCGCGAGAGCTCGTCGCGCGAGACGGCGACACCGTCGGACTCGAAGGTCAGCTTGAGCGACAGCCAATCCATTCCTGACGACACCCGGGCGTGCGCGGCGATGGGCTTGGAGCGCACCTGCGTGTCGACGAGATCATCGGGCACGAACAGATCCCAGTCGTCGGGCAGTGCGCCGAGCCCCTCCGACCAGAACTTGATGGCGGCCTCGCCCTGGGCGACGAAGTACTGACCCGACTCGTCGGCCCGCAAACCAAGCGCCTTCAGCTTCTCGGCGGCGGCCTGCTGCGCCGCAATGTCGCAACGGATGCACCGGGCGCGCTTTTGGCCTTCTTCGGGCGGCTTGATGATGACGGGAGGCGAGATCCCGTCGGCGCGAACGGCCACCTCGGTGTCCTTGTAAGCGGCGATGAGCGTCACGTGCGCGTCGATGAGCGAGCCGCCAGCGCGCATGCGGAACGTCGGCTCGAGGTCGACCACGTCGGCGACCTGGCTCAAGTCGGGAAGCTGCGCGCCCACTTCGAGCGCGACCCTGGGCAGCCCGTCCATGATCACGTGCACGAGCTCGCCCATCGGCTCGGCGATGGTCGGCGAGCGCAGGATGCGCATCAGAGCAGCGGGGGATGTGCGCTTGTCGATGGGGCGCGCGATTCCTTCGGACGTGTCGATGTGCCAGCCCGGCGCACCTTCGTACCAGCCACCCTGCAGCAGCGAGAACCGTCGCCGATCACTGGGCCTCTCGAAGCTGGCCTTGGCCACGATCGTCTCGCCGCCGATCATCTCGAGGTCGAACCGAGGCTTGAGCGGCTCGTCGGAGAATCTGAGCTGCATCAACGCCGGCTCGAGAAGCACGCGCCGGCCATTGAGCAACGGGAGCAAGTCGGCCGCGTCCTCGCCCCTCACGTCGACGGCGGGATGGCGGGGGTTGCCGCTCTCGAATCTGCGCAGCAACCGCAGGGCGTCGCGATCTTGGGTGGGGTGCAACGACTGCCAGGCCAGGGCGACGGAGGGCAGAAGTGGAACCCGGGCCTCGGTGTCGAGCACGGTGACCGTCAGGCCCTGCTGGCGAGCGTGCACGCGAAACTCGATGGGGCGGCTGTGGTTCGCGCCAGGCGGCGGGAGCCACGCGCCGATCCCGGTGGCGCGGGCGCTGGCCTCGGGAGGGGGGGGAGCGCCGAGCTCGCGCGGGGACGCCTGCACGATGGGGCCACCGCCGGGCATCATGCCGCTCCCGCCCGAGCGACGTCGACGATCGCGCCGTCGCGACTTGCTGTCGCCTCCGGCGTGCGCTGTCTGGGGGACCGGCTGAGGCGGCTCGCGGCGCGGCTGCGCGCCTCGTGCTTGATCACGAACGGTAATGAGCAGCGCTGCAACGTGCTTGCAGTGCTGGCCCGCCTTGGCGAATGCGGGGCATGTGCAATTCGATTGAATGCCCTCGGGCGTTAGATCGACGCGGACGGTGTAAGGCTCCGCATCGGAGCCCTTGACCCTGCCCTGGGCGCTCGCATCGGCAACCTGGACGTCCTCGACGACCCGCCGTCTGGCGTAGTCGAGCCCGCGCAAAAACGTTCGAGCACCGAGCAGACGACGAAGTCCGCGGTCGCTGAGCGTTGAAAGGGCATCCGAGATGGGGGACGGCAAGGCGAGTCTCGCTCCCCTCGCGGCGCTCGAACCTCACAAGAAGAGAGGCGCGAGGACGAGGGTAATAGTCGATAACATTTTTATGAGCACATGAAGAGAAGGACCGGCCGTGTCCTTGAATGGATCACCCACGGTATCGCCGACGACGGCCGCTGCGTGGGTGGGGTTCTTGGACTTCGTCCCGTCCGGACCAGTTAGGTATTTGCCACCAAATGCGCCGGTTTCAATGTACTTTTTAGCATTGTCCCATGCGCCGCCGGCGTTGTTGAGAAAGAGGGCCATGAGAATTCCCGCGATGGTTCCCACCATGAGGAGGGAAGCCACCCCTTCGGCCCCTAAAAGCGGGTCGTCGGCGGTTTTGAGCAGGCGCAAGAGGAGGCCCACTCCAATGGGCATGCCCACGGCGAGCAGCCCGGGGGCCACCATCTGCCGCAGGGCGTCCTTGGTGACGATGTCGACGCAAGTTCCGTAGTCGGGCTTGTAGCCGGCGGGAAACACAATCATGTTGTTTTCGCGCGGAAGATCTTTGAACTGACGGCGGACCTCTTCGATCACCTTTTGGGCCGATCGGCCCACCGCCTTGATGCACAAGGCGCTAAACCAGAACACCAGCATCGCTCCCAGGAGCGCGCCGATGAACACGGCCGGCTTGGTGAGGTTGACGGCCGTCAGGCGATGGCCCGTCCCTTCGGAGTAGTGGTTGATCTCGTCGATGTAGGCCGAAAACAGAAGGAACGCCGCCAGCGCGGCTGACCCCACGGCATACCCCTTGGTCAGAGCTTTCGTCGTGTTGCCCACGGAGTCAAGCTTGTCCGTCTTTTCGCGGACTTCGGGCTCGTCGTGCCCGATGGTCATCTCCACGATTCCCCCGGCATTGTCGGTGATGGGGCCGAAGGTATCCATGGCCAGGATGTAGCCAGCGGTCCCCAGCATCCCCATGGTGGCGACGGCTGTCCCGAAGAGTCCTGCGCTGGCGAGGCCGCTTGCCTCGCCGAGCTTGTACGAGCCCAGGATCGCGGCGCTGATGACGATGACGGGCATCCACACGCACTCGAGGCCGACGGCGATGCCCTGGATGATGTTGGTGGCGGGCCCGGCCACCGAAGCCTCGGCGATCTCCTGGACGGGCCGGAAGCGGTACTCGGTGTAGTACTGCGTGATGAAGACGAACAGCAGGCTGGTCACGATACCGAGCAGTCCGCAGAGGAAGAAATTGAGCCAGTATTCCTGGAGCAGCCACATCGACGCGCCCGCGAAGCCCGCAGCGGCCAGCACAGCCGTCACGTAAAAGCCACGATTGAGCGCGTGCATCGGGTCTTCCTTGCCGTCGGTCTTGACGACCATGACGCCGAAGATCGAGGCAATGATGCCGAAGGCGCGCGCCACCAACGGAAAGAGCATGATCCCGAGCACGTTCGGGCCGAGCCGAGCGGCGTTGGTCTGGTAGAGCGTGGCAGCGAGGATCATGGCGCCGATATTCTCGGCGGCCGTGGATTCGAAAAGGTCGGCACCGCGGCCCGCGCAATCGCCGACGTTGTCGCCGACGAGGTCGGCGATCACGGCGGGGTTGCGAGGGTCGTCCTCGGGAATTCCGGCTTCGACCTTGCCCACGAGATCGGCGCCGACGTCGGCGGCCTTGGTGTAGATGCCGCCGCCCACCTGGGCGAAGAGCGCGACGAATGAGGCGCCGAACCCATAACCTGCGATCATCAGGGGGATCTTGGGGGCGATGGCCTGCGCCGCCTCGGGATTGGCGAACCCTCCCTTGACCGCGAAGATGATGCCAAAGAGCCCCGCAACGCCGAGCAGGCTCATGGCCACCACGAAGAGCCCGCTGACCGCGCCGCCCCGGAGCGCCGTCTGTAGCGCGTCATTCAGTGAGGTGCGGGCGCCCGCGGCGGCTCGAACGTTGGTTCGGATGGAGACCCACATGCCGACGTACCCGGCAGCCACCGAGCAGATGGCTCCCAGAGCGAACGAGAGCGTAGTCCAGAAGGCCAGCTCGAGGGCTGTCTCGGTGGGGTCGAAGCTCTCGTGCTGCCGAATGAACCCGTAGACGATGAAGATGAGACAGCCGAGGGCCGCCGCCATCGTGGCGATGGTTTTATTTTGTCGGCGCAAGAAAGCTTCGGCGCCCGCTTTGATGGCGTCGGAAACCTCGCGCATGGCTGGGGTCCCCGTGTCGCGGGCCAAAACCCATTTGATGAGATAGCCGGCAAATGCCAGCCCAATAATGCTGATCCCCAGAATGAGGCCAAGCTCCGTCATCGCACCACTCTCCTTGAGCGCGCATACGCGTCCTGCGTAGCGCGCCGGGCGAAAACTGCGCGTCGGTGTCGCTTCCGCTTTCCCCCCCGGCCGGCTTGGCCGACGCCCAACGCGGGGGCGAAATAACACGGGTTCGCACGGCGACGCAAGGGGAACTCGTACGGATTCACGGTTCCGTTACAAAAGAGAAGAAACCGCAAGGCTGCAAGCGGTGGGGCCGACGCCCTGGCCCCCTGGCGGTTCGACCGTAAGCCTTGTCGGGGGGAGCTACTTCTTGGCGCCGGAAAGCACCATCAGGTGGTACTTGCCGTATTCGCTTTGCCCGAGGGTGAAGAGAACCTCGATGAGAAGGCGGTAGGGCGTGGTGTTGTCGGCGATGACGATGGCTTCCGAGGAGCTCGGATCGAGTCCCTTGGCTTGCCGGATTTGCTTGTCGGTCTGTCGGGCCGACTGCAGGGCGTTGGCCAGGGGCACGATGTAAAGGTCGTTGGGGCCGTTGCGCTTGTACTTGGCGTCGATGCCCGACTGGGCGAGCGAATCGCGGCTCGGCAAGAGCACGACAGGGTGCGGGTCTTCGCCGACCAGAATCTGCGTCTTGGAAATCAGGATCGAGGTGCCCTCTTGCGCGGGCTCGCTCGTGATGATCGACGTCGGCAGTGTCATGTCCTTCGACTGCGGAATGGACGCCGAAGAAGAGGCCATGCCCTTGAGCAAGAAGACCAGGATGATGGTCATCATGTCGAGCATCGCGGTGATGTTCAGGTAGTTGACCTCCGGCGCGCCGGCGTTCTTTCGGATCGCCTTGCGCAGCTCCATCTTGTACCTGACGATGCTGGCGCCCTTGGCCTTGGGGATCTGCTGCTCCTGGGTCATCGGGGGACACCGAAGTGAACGTCGGGGAAAAGATCCTCACCGTCCTTCGAGCGCCGCAGGGCGTCGATGGCTCGGATGAGCGTCTGGTAGTCGATTCCGGGATTCGCGGTGATGGTCACTTGCGTCTCGTCCTTGAAATCGGCCGACGCGTCCTTCAACTTTTTCGCGCAGTCGGTGAGGGTGGCGTAGTCGTAGTCGTTGCCGGTCTTCGGCACGGCCAGCCCCGGCCCCGGCGCAGAGCAGCCGGTGGCGATGTTGCCGCCGGCGGCCTTGAGCGAGAAGCCTTCGTTGACCACGAACACCGCGAGGTTGAGCGCATTCGTTTGCACGGCCGCGCGCACGCCCTTGCCGCCGAGTGAAGGCGGGGTGGAGTCGATGGTGGCGGTGAACGTCACCGCCACCGTGGCGAGCACGAACATCAGCACGTTCATGATGATGTCGAGGAACGGGATGATGTTGAGCTCGCCAGCCTCTTCGCCCTCGTCTGGCTCTTTGGGGGCGGAGAGGCGGCGGACCTTCGACCGCTGTCCGGCGCTAAGCTTGTTGTCCTGCTCGGGCATCGTGGCGCCGGACTAGTACGCCGCGGGTCGGTTCGTGATCGTGAGGAGGTTGAAGACGCGCTCCATCGTCCCCTCGAGATCGTGCTGGATGGTCTTGGCACGCGTATGGAGGATGACGTGCGCGATCATGCAGGTCACCGCGATGGCCAGGCCGAACGCGGTGTTGTACATGGCCTCGGCGATACCGTTCGACAAGATGCGCTGCTTGTCGGACTGAGAAAGTCCTTGAGCGGCGACCGCGCCGAAGGTGTGGATCAGACCGGACACGGTTCCGAGCAGACCGATCAGCGTGGCGATGTTGGCGAGAGACCAGAGCGTCGCGATACGCTTTTCGACGGCCGGTTTGAGATCGCCGAGCTTTTCGCTGAGCGCGGCGTCGATCTCGTCGGGGCCCTTGTTGGCGTGCGTCAGTCCGCTCTTGACCAGTTGTAGAATCGGGTAGTCGCTTGCGTCGCAAAGCTTGATGGCGCGGTCGATGTTTCCGGCCGCCACCAGCTTTTTGATCTGGGCGAAGAACTCCTTGGAGTTCACCCGATACCGACCGAGCTGAAACGCGAAGCGCTCAATGATGATCGTCAACACGATCGCGGAGCAGACGAGGTTCAACAAAAGAAACCACGGGTTTTCTTTGAAAGCAGCAAAT
>JBBSDY010000071.1:0-10340 GCA_038240245.1 Polyangiales bacterium | reverse complement strand
GTCATCTCGAGCGCGTGGCCAAGATCGCTGCGGTCACTTCGCTGCAGCCGCCGTATTCCATCCTCAATCGCACCATCGAGCAGGCGATCTTGCCCTATGCCGCCGGGCACGGGATCGGCGTGATTGCGTACGCACCGATGCAGAATGGTCTCTTGTCGGGCAAGATGACAAGCGAGCGAGCGCGAGCATTGCCCTCCGACGACTGGCGACGAGCGAGCCACGATTTCCAGGAGCCGCAACTATCGCGCAACCTCGGCGTGGCCGCGGTCCTTGGCGAGATTGCGCACCGTGGCGACCGGCGCTTCACCGTGCCCGAGGTTGCCATCGCGTGGGTGCTTCACCAGCCAGGTGTCACTGCAGCGATCGTGGGCGCCCGCCAACCGGCGCACGTCGACGACTTTCTACGCGCCGACGAGATGGCGCTCGATGCGGACGATCTCGCCCGCATCCAATCGGCGTCAGCGTAGGCGCCCGCGGCCGCCGAAATACCCGCGGCCGCCACCTCGATAGTACGAGGCATGGGGGTAGCCGTAGTAGCGCCCGGAGTAGCCACCGTATCCGACGTGGACGCCGAGGTAGACCGGCGGCCAGAATGGATCGTACCAGCCGTAGGGCCCGTAGTAGCCGTAGGAGTAAGGGGCGCTCGATGCGTAGACCGGCTCGATGGGCACGCGGTTGAAGGGTGTGCGATCGGCGACCATCTCGCGCGCGGTCTGGACATTCCACGACAGCTCGAAGGGCGGCAGATTGTCGTCGGCCTCGACGCCGGTGGGCAGCGGGAAATAGAAATCGACCGTTCGCGACTGGGCTCGCGGCACCCGAACGATCGAAGTCGCGCCCTCGTAGCCCTGGTAGGCGTTGACGTAGACGGCCATCGTCGGCTGTCCCGCAATGATCGCGCTTTGCTTGCGCGTGTCGAAAGCCCAGGCGGCTTCGTCGGTGCGATTGGATACGACCACCCGCACGAAGATGGCGCGCGTCGGCTGGTCGGAAACCCTGATTTCGGTCACCCCCGACGTCGCGATGGCAATGTCACCGGATGGCTTGTCGCGCGGAACCGGCTGGCGGGCCGCCGGCAGCCCGTTGACGGATGTGGCGGTCTGCGCGGGCCGATAGACGTAAGGCCCCTCGGCACACCCGCCGAGAAGGGCCCCCGACAAAAACAAGACGCTGGTCAGACCGCCCTTGTGCATCGTACCTCGCCTCACGTTCTAGCACGGCATCCCCGGAGCGACGATGGTCAAGCTCTTCGCGACAATCGCGTCTCGTATCGTCAACGTTTGGGTGACAATGTTCGATCTTTGTTTGGATGACGATGTTCGCTCTTCACGTTTTTCCTAAAAAGACAACGCCCCCCGCGTATTCGCGCCTTTTCGCGCACCATGTGCGACACGCGTATCCAATCGTCGCTTTCAAAATATCGCGCGCGATTGAAAAGCAAAGCGAAGAAAGTGATTGTCCAGGTCAGAATTTTCATATATCGGTGGAAGGCTGAGCGTGGGGTTTTTTGTTCGACCCCGAGCTCACATCCACACCACGCGGAGGTGCTTCATGCGGCGAATGCAGTACTCACTACTGTTCGGTCCCATCTTGGCCCTAACGTCCGGTTGCGCGGCTCAGCAGGCCACGCCCGACGACGTCGGAGAGACCAGCGAAGCCCTGTCGGAGGGCTTTTCTCACGCTCAGATGACGGTTCTGAAGACGCTCGGCCCGGTTCCCGACGAGTTGCCGGTCGATACGACGAACAAGTACGCCGATTCGCCTGCCGCTGCGAAGCTGGGACAGATGATCTTCTTCGAGAAGCGTCTGTCGGGTCCCATCCTCGTGCCGAGCTCGCTGGGCAACGTAGGAGAGTCCAACAAGGTCGCCTGCGCCAACTGCCACATGCCTTCCACCACGTGGCTGTACGACGTCCGCTCGGACAACGGCGGCCCCATCCCCAATGCCACTGCCCTGGGCACGGGATGGTTCATCCGCAACGTTTCGACCCTGGTCAACACGGTATTTTACGTGAATGGCCACGGCCGCAACGGCAAGCACTGGCGCGCCAACGAGGGATTTTCCGACTCGGAATGGTTCGACGCCCAGGCCGAGCCCGAGACCAACGTGATTCTCAACGGCAGCCGCTTGCGGCTCGCTCACGTGATCTTCGATCACTACAAGAAGGAATACACCAAGGCCTTCCCCGAGTGGCCGCTCAACCCGGCGCTTTCCAACTTGACGCGGTTTCCCTCGGACGGCTCGCCGTTCTCCGACGTCGACAACTGGAATGCGATGACCCCAGGCGATCAGGAGATCATCAATCGAATCTTCGTCAACTATGGCAAGGCCATCGAGGCGTACCTGCGTACCCTCATCAGTCGCGACGCGCCGTTCGACCGCTTCATCAGCGGTTGCGACGATGCGATCAGCAATTCGGCCAAGCGAGGCGCCAAGCTGTTCATCGGCAAGGCAGAGTGCGTCAATTGTCACAACACGCCGCACTTCTCGGACACCGACTTTCACACCATCGGCATGCACGTCGACCTGGATCTGTCGCCGTTTGCCGATCCCAACGAGACAGGGCGCGTATCGGCGCAGGGACGTATCTGCACGGATCCCGTTCAGGCGATCTTCAACGTCAATGGCGAGTACAGCGACGATCGCACCACCCACCGTCTCGATGGTTTCTGTGAGTCCACGATCCCCGTCGGAAAGTGGCGAACGCGCTCGCTTCGGCACGTAGCCGAAACGGGGCCTTACATGCGTGACGGCCAGATGAAGACGCTCGACGACGTGATCGACTTCTACGATCGCGGCGGAGATCCCGAGGGCACCTACGTCGGTGGACCGAAGGACATCCATCCGCTGCACCTCTCCGGCAACGAGAAGAAGGACCTCAAGGCCTTCCTCAAGACGCTGACCGGTGACCCGCCGCCCGCCGACCGCCTCGTGGACATTCACAAGCCCTGACGCGAGTCAACGACCGTTAAATCAAGAAACAAAGGAAACAAACGGGGGGGAAGGCTGGCCCGTCGCCGACAAAATCGGCGGCGGGCATTGCTTTTTTGAGCTTTGGGGGCTTTCGTGACGGGTGGGTGCTTCTGGCGGGCACGACCACCTTGACGAAAACTCGAAAGACCTGTTTGAAAGATAGACCAAGAAAGATAGACCAAGATCGAGCCCTGCCCACGGTGGCCGGGCTCGACCAAGAGGGAGGCCGCGCGTGAAAGTTCGAATCGGGTTGGGAGTAGCGTTCGTCAGTGTGCTCGTGGGTTGCAGTGCAAGCTCCAGCTCCGACGAGCTCACGCCGGCGCAGCAAACCGCGATCAAGGCCCTGAGCCCGCTTGGCGATGTTCCGCCCGATCCCACCAACCAGTACGCCGACGACGCCGACGTCGCGACGTTCGGTCAAAAGCTCTTCTTCGAAAAGAGGTTCTCGGGGCCGATCTTCAAGTTGCCCGATGACGGAATGAACGCTCTTGGCGCCCTGAACGATGCCAACAAGGTCGCATGCGTCAGCTGCCACGACGTCAACGACTGGTTCCGCGATACGCGCTCGCAGCCCCCGCAAACGTCGCTGGGAGTCGGCTACGACATCCGAAACTCACCCACGCTCATCAACGCGCAGTACTACAAATGGACCGAGAACGATGGCGTGGTCGACATGGAGTGGGCCGACGGCCTGTTCGCCATCGAGCTGCCGTGGGTCATGGGAGCGACGCGGTTGCACGTCGCGCACACCATCTACGATCACTACAAGGACGCATACAACGCCCTCAAATTCGAGCCGAAGCTCGACGATAGCCTGGCCGACATGACGCGGTTCCCGCCCGAGGCCATCCCCAAGTTTCCCGCCGATGCCCCCGACAGCGCGTGGGAGAAGATGACCGCCGCGGATCAAGAGCTTGCCACGCGGGTGTTCGTCAACTTCGGCAAGGCCACCGGCGCCTACATCAGAAAGCTGGTCAGCAAGAACGCTCCGTTCGACAAGTACGTGGCGGGCGACAAGACGGCCATCACCGCAGCGGCCGAGCGAGGTCTTCATCTCTTCGTCGGTAAGGCCAACTGCGTCGCGTGCCACAAGAGCCCCGAATTCGACGACGGCGAGTTCCACAACACGGGTTACGAGCCCGTCGCAAAGCAAGCTCACATCGACTACATAACCGGAATCCCCGGACCGGAAGGCTCACCGCCCATTGTCCCGCCGCACGTGGAGAACGGCCGCTTCGACGCGATTGGGCTCCTTTTGGGGACCGAGTTCAACAGCAGCGGCAAGTGGAGTGACAACACCACGACCGGCAAGCTCCAGATGAGCGAGAGTCCCGACGGCGGGGGAGCCATGGTCCCGCTCGCAGCCCTCGAGAGCGACAAGGGCAAGTGGCGCACGAAGAGCTTGCGCTCCATCGCCAAGACCGCCCCCTACTTTCATAACGGCCAGTTCGCAACCTTGCTCGACGTGGTCAAGTTCTACAACGATGGCGGTGGGCAGGATGTGTCCGACGGAACGACGCGTGGGTACCTTGGCACCAAGGACGACACCATGAAGAAGCTCAACTTGACCGACCCCGAGATGGGCGACATCGTAGAGTTTCTCGGTACACTCACCGGCGACGAGGTTCCAGCCGAGCTCCGAATGGATACTTCCGCTCCATAACCCGCGCGAAACATGGCCGTGGCACCACTCTCGACACCTCCCGTCTCCATCGATGGATTTACCCTCGAGCCAACACAGGTTGGCGACCAGGTCATCGTCCGGCTCATCGGCAATGCCGACATGTCGGTGACGAGCAAGCTCGGCCCGTACCTCGACAAGCTGCACGTCGAGGCCATGCGGCTGGGCGTCAAGCGGATGACCTTCGACATCCGCGAGCTCTACTTCTTGACGTCGTCGTGTCTCAAGTGCTTCGCCACGATGCTCGCCACCGTGGCCGAGCTCGAGCCTGCGCGACGGTACCGGGTGCGATTCTTGGCCAATTCCAATCTGCATTGGCAAAGACGCAGCCTCGAAGCGCTTCGCTGCGTCGCCAAGGACATCATCGAAGTCGAAACGGCCACCTAGGCCCCACCTTGTTGGCTACGCCGCACGCTCCCTGACGCTGCCAGGGTGCCCCGACGCTACAGAGTGGTCGACACGAAGGTCGCTACGAGTCGAGGCTGACCAGACGAACCGCCACGCAACGCAGGGCGCTCATGCTGCGCCTCTGCCAGGGAACCTTGTCGTTGGCGACCAGACGAATCTGGTACTGCGAGGCCACCTCGAGATCGCGCACGTGGCTGATCCAGGTGACGAAACGCTTGAGGCAGGCCGAGTTGATGAACTCGAGCTTACTGAAGTCGACGACGACCGTGTTGGCGCGGAGCTTCTTGACCTCGCTGTGCACGCTCATCAGAAGGCGCGCCACCGGCTCGGCGGCGTTGATGTTCGCATCGCCCGATAGCCAAACGCGAATCGCCGTACCGTCGTGGCTGCCCCCGGCGGCGAAGTGATCGCCTTGAAAACTGAGCGAACCGAGACTGATCACTGCGCTCAGGCATCTACCCGAGTCTGGGCCCGGATGCAAACGCGGGTACCGGTCACTTCGTAGCCGAGCACCATTTCGGCTTCGGCTCCGACCCGGGCGAGCCCGAGCCCCGAGCTGCTCACCGCTTCGCGTTCGCCGCGGAGCAGGCTCTCGTAGTATTCGCCCGGACTATTGGTTTCGGCCATGTCCGCAAAAAGCTTGGTAATGGTGGCGATATGCGCCTCGCCGGTGTCGTTCCACGAGGTGACGGTGGCCACCCCGGTGGCGCGCATGATCTCGACCCGCAACGTCGTCTCGGGCGAGGTGGCGTACTTGACCGCGTTCTCGAGAAGCTCGTGTGTGGTGAGGGCCAACCGAGAAGCGAAATCCGAGTCCTTGAGAACCGTCGAGTAGAAATCGGAGACGAAACGCCTGACGGTCGAGACGAGCTCGACGCACGGCCGAAAGCACAGCTCGAAATAGGCCGGGTCGTCCCCCGGATTCGCAATGCGAGCGCTAGGAGGCTTCATCGGGGGGGGCGTTCCTTGCCACGCACGAACGGCGCTCGCCCCCGAAAACTTGAGTTTGCCGCAGATAGCGGCCCGAAGCGGCGCGCCGAGCTGCTCTTCTGGATCGAAGGAAAGGTGTGGGAACGCAACGGCACATGTAGGAGGAGAGCGGCACTTCGATACCTTGGAGGCGTGCTCGGTGCCCTATTCTCTCGCAGTAAGTTAGCATAGTTCGCTGTATTCTGGGCAACTGTAGTACGTAGCTAATCGCCGCGGTGTTTTCTTTCTCGGTCTTTTTCGGGTGACGCCTCTGCCCTGCTGGACGAGCAACGTACGAACATGACAGGTGAGACAGCCCGTGGTCCCGCCCGCGTCCGACGCGGCTCGAAAAGCGCCGCGCGCGGTGTGGGGTGCATCGCCCTGTTGATGGCGACGGGACGCGTGGCCACCGCCCAGAGCGCCCCGCAGCCCGACATCACCAACGCCAACGCCAACGCCAACGCCAGCATCGAGGACAGGCTGCGCGAGCTCGAGCGTCAGAACCGAAAGTTGCGCGACGATCTGACGCGGCTGCAACAAGACCACGAGTTTACCAAGACGCGCGTCGATCAAGCGATGCCGGTCATCGGCAAGGTGACCGGGTACGTCGATTTCGGATTCTTCTACGTCCAGGGAGACGGCTCGGGGATTCGGCCGGACCTCGACCACTCGCATTTTCCTGAGTACGGGGGTGTGCCCGGCACCTGGGTGTTAATGGGCGATCCCCTGTCCACCGCGGTCAACGCGCGCGGCGAGCCCGCCGATACCGGGCAGTCGCGCGCCGTCGTGTTCAACCCCATCCACAACCATGGCAAACCCTCGTTCATCCTCAACGCGTTGAACGTCGCGCTGTTTGCGGGCGTGGGCGACGATCTGACCGTCAACGGACTTTTCGATCTGGTGCCCCGCAACCGCGACGTCTCCGATCCGGGCGGCGTCGCTCTCGGTGACTTTCTCGACGTGAAGCTCGCCTATGCCGAGTACGCGATCGTCCCCGGCATCTTGTCCATCACGGCGGGGAAATTCGACTCCGTCATCGGTCGAGAGTACCGATCGCAGGAATCTCCCGATCGGCTTTCGGTGACACCGTCGCTCATCTGCCGTTACACCTGCGGCCACCCCCTGGGCGTCAAGGCGAGGCTGAGGGCATTCGACGAAACGCTCGTTTTGAACACCGCCGTCACCAACGGGTCGAGCTTCGTGGAGATGTTTCCGTTCTACGACGAGATCGACGTCAACGCATTCAAAACCGTGTCGTCGCGGTTGTCGTACCGGTTTCGTGGAGCGGCGCACCTCGAAGTGGGTGCCTCGGGCTCCTACGGCGCGCAGGACTTTCAGACATCCGACGACGTGAAGCAATGGCACTACGGCTTCGACGCGCACTTCGACTGGCACGACATCGATTTCAGCGCCGAGTTCGTGCAGGGCCATGCCCTGGGTAAGACGGAAGTGGGACAGCTTCCGTGCAATGCCGCTCCCTGCCTCACCTACAAGGGCGCGTACGCGCAGGTCGGCTACCGGACCAACAACTGGCTCATTCCCTACGTTCGGTGGGACTGGCGCGATGCCATCCACGAGAAAGGGTCCGATTTCGTCTACGTCTCCGATCTGACCAGGGTCACCCTGGGAACCCGCCTCGAGCTGGGGACGAATGTCATCGTCAAGGCCGAATACACCTTCAACCAGGAGCTGGGCGGCATCCCCCAGATCAAGAACGACGTGCTTACCAGCGCGTTCGTCGTAAAGTACTGAAAGCTTGGGTTGGGAGGCTGTCATGCGGTTCACTTCTTGGGGAGTTTTGGTAACCGGGTTGGTTCTCGTGCCCTTGACCTTCGCGGGTCCGGTGCAATCGGGACCCACTGGCGCCATCAGCGGCGAGATCACGCTCATGAAGGACGACTCGCCCAAGGACGACCGGTCCCGCGTCGTCGTCTACCTGGAAGGGCTGAGCTCCAATCCCGCCGCGCGAAAAGAAGTGCACCAGAAGGACCAGACGTTCAGCCCCGAGCTTACCGTCGTCGTGAAGGGCGAAACCGTCGATTTTCCCAATGACGACAGGATTTTTCACAACGTGTTCTCGTTGTCCGAGATCGCCAAGTTCGACCTCGGCTTGTACAAATCCGGGGTCACCAAGTCCGTCGCCTTCAATCAAACCGGCGTCGTCGACGTGTACTGCAACATTCACCCAGACATGGCGGCCAAGGTCAAAGTTCTCGATAGCGGTTTCTTCGCGGTGACGGGGCCCGACGGGCGGTTCAAAATCGATCGCGTGCCGCCCGGGAAGTACCCCATCGTCGCCTGGCCGATGTACGGCGATGAGGTGCGCGGAGAGGTCGACGTCGCCCCGGGGGGCACGGCCACCGTCAAGCTAACCGTCGTCGAGCGAGCGCGTCCGCGCAGCCACGTGCGAAAGGATGGAACGCCATACGGGCGCTACAAGTGACGCTAATGTGTCTAGGTTTCGCGGCCACGACGTGCCAGCCACGCCGTGCGAAACCAGAGCGGGACCCCGAGCACGACGCAGCACCGGTCCCCACCCAAGACGATACCTCGACGTCCTCGCTCCGCGAGGGCGGCAGGAGCCTCGTGTTGCATCCGGCCACGCGCTGCGCCGAGTGCCACGGACCGATTGCCAAAGAGTGGAAGACGTCCACCCACGCACGCGCCGACGTTTCACCCGTCTATCTGGCCATGCGATCGCAAGGTGAGCACGAAGCGTGCGATCGCTGCCACGCGCCCCTGGTCGCTCGTGCCGAGCCCAACAGTCTGGCCGCTCGCGACGCGGTCGGTTGCGACTCGTGTCACGCCATTCGCGAGGTCGACAGCCCCGGCACGCTCGCCTTGCATCTCGACGACATCGTCAAGTATGGCCCCCTCTGCGACACCAAGGACAACTACTTCCACAAGGTCGGCTGCTCTCCGCTCCACGGCACGTCCGAGCTGTGCAGCGCGTGCCATTCGCTCTCCCAGCGCACCTCGGCCGGCCAGATGTTGACCGTGCAGTCCGAGTTCGAAGAATGGCGCGCCAGCATCTACAGCGGCGCCCGGGTCGAATGTCAGAGCTGTCACATGCCCGGCGCCCACGATGCGGTCGCCGTTGGCTCGCCCACCCGGGGGGGCGTCCCCAACCACGCCTTCGCCATGGCCGATCTCCGAAAGAATGCCGTATCGATGGGGGTCTCGGTGCGCGACGCAGGAAAGGATCTGGCGGTCTCGGTCTCGCTCAAGAACAACCGCGCCGGCCATAGCGTGCCGTCCGGTTTGCCCGAACGGCGCATGGCGCTGCGAATCGCCATTCACGACGACGCGGGACACGTCGGCCGCACTGCCGAGCAAGTCTACGGGCGCATGCTGGTCAACGACCAAGGCCCTGCTCCCTTCTACGCGGCCACGCGCCTGGCGCTCGACTCGCGCATCGCGGCCATGGAAACGCGGCAAGAAGAGTTCACCCTCGAGGCACAAGGCAAGGGCGAGGTCGAAGTGGCGCTGGTTTTCGTGGACATCGCTGCCGACATCGCCAAGGGGCTGGGGGTCGACTCCCAGGAAGAGGTCATCACCCGGGTACTCGTGCCCTTCGGGCCACGCGGACCTTCGGGAAGCCGCCCACGCCTCCCCAAGACCGTCGAACCTTGAAGCTCCGAAGCGTACTTTTGCTCAGCCTGGTGGCACTGATCGTCGCCATCGTGTTCCCGACGGTGGCCGCCGTGGCAACCATCGTCGACCGCGGAGCCGCACGCACCGTCGTCGAGGAGGTCAGCCGCGCGAGCCGCGTGTTCGACGATCTCCACACCTACCGCGAGTCGCTCCTTCGCTCCCAGGCGCGGGTGGTCGCCGAAGAGCCTCGCCTCAAGGCGGTGGTGGCCACCGAGGACATCACCCACGAGACGGTGATCAGCGTGGCGATGGAGCTGCGGCGGGCCCTGCAGAGCAGCATTTTCGTGATCACCGATGCCGACGGACGACTGATAGCCGACGTCGCCGATCCGACGGCGTCGGGCGATGATCTCGCGACCGACAAGCACGTGGCAGCCGCCTTGAAGAACGGCGAGGCCGACGGGCTTTGGTCGCACGAGCACGAGCTCTATGCCGTGCACGCGCGAACCCTGACGTTCGGCGCAACGACGGTGGGGGTGCTGGTGGTTGGGTACCAGGTCGATGACCCTCTGGCGCGGGCAGTGTCATCCGAGACAGGGAGCCCCGTCGTGGTTTTGCACGATGGCCAGGTGGTGGCGTCGTCGCTCGACAGCACCCAGACCAACGCCTCGGGCGAAGCGATCGCCGTGGCTCTCGGACGGGTGCCCGAGGGCGC
>JBBSDY010000070.1:0-10408 GCA_038240245.1 Polyangiales bacterium | reverse complement strand
GGGCTGGTGCTCGAGACGGGCCTGTCGCCCGAGAACATCGTGTTCAGCGGGGTGGCCAAGCGGGACGACGAGATCGACCGTGCCATCTCAGCGGGCCCTGCCGGCATCTACGCGGTGCAAGCCGAGAGCGTCGAGGAGATCGCACGCATCGCCGCGCGTGCGCGTTCGCTCGGCAAGAAGGCGCGGATCTCGGTACGCATCAACCCCGGTATCGCGATCGACACGCACGCGCACGTCGCCACGGGGCACGATGAAGCAAAATTCGGCATTTTGCGCGACGACTTGCCCGATGCCTACCGCGTGATCGATACCAGCCCCGAGCTGGTCTTGATGGGCCTCTCGAGTCACATCGGCTCCACCCAGACCAGCACGGGACCGTACCTCGACGCGGCACGAATTCTCTTCGACGTCGTCAAGGCGCGCGAGGCCTCGCGCGGTCCCCTCGCCTTCGTCGACACCGGGGGCGGCTTTGGAATCGACTACGGCCAGGGATGCCCCGTTCAGCCGGCCGATTTCGTGCGCGGGCTCCTGGTCCGCCAAAAGGAGGCCGGGCTGTCGCATTTGCGACTGGTCGTCGAGCCCGGACGCTCGCTCGTCGGACCTTTCGGCGTCCTCGTGGCAACCGCCATTCAGACCAAGATCTCCGCGTCGAGTGGCCGGCGGTGGTTGATGATCGATGCGGGCATGAACGATCTCATTCGTCCCGCGCTCTACCAGGCTCGTCATCGCATCGAAGCGCTGCGCGAGGCGCCGGCCACCCGCACCGCGTCGTTTCGCGTGGTGGGCCCCATCTGCGAAAGCGCCGACGACTTCGGGGCCTACGATCTGCCCAGCGATCCGCCCCCATCGGCCGTCGTGATTCGCGACGCCGGCGCCTACGGCTTCACGATGGCAAGCGCGTACAACGGCCGCGCACTACCGGCGGAGATCTTCGTGAGCCACGGCCGCGTTGCCAGCATCTCCCGGGCGAGCCCCACCGCGTCGTGGATCGCTGGCCGCCTTCAGCTCTGATCAGACGCCGCATTATTCGGATTCGCGCGGCGCCCGTGACGAGTGGCGGCGGCTCGAGGATGGCGGCGTGGACGGCGGAGGAATGGTGGTGCGGGCCCTCAGGATTTGCCCTTCACTGGCGATCTCGATCCCCAGGGCGCGACAGCGACGGGTGAGTCGATCGAGATCGACCGCGGCCTGGACGAGGAGTCCTCCCGGTGGGCTGGGATCGACGAAAAGATCGGCGGTCTGACGACGGCTGCGCAACATCTCGCGAACGTTGGCGTCCTCGACCCACAAGAATCCGTTGCTGGCGATGAACGTGCCGCGCCCCACCACGATGCTCGCCTGAGCGATGAGCCGCGAGAGCGTGTCGGGCATGGGCGCAACCGCCTCGATGCGAGCCTTGACGATGTCGGCCTCGACGCCTGCTGCCAGGGCGCGCGCCAGACTCGGGGGCGTCAGGATCACGTCGATGCGTTCGGCGACCTTGCCGATCTCGACGAGTGGAAGTAGCCCCAGAATGGCCGCGACGCGAGTCTGGGGCCCGATCCTCAGCACCTGGGTGTCGATGAATTTGCTGGCCACCGGTTCCGTCGTGGGGTGCTTGCCGCTGAGGAGCGCGCGGCCGCGGGGCGTCAGGCGCAGCGTTGGTCCGAGCTCGCTGCCCGGCTCTTCGTCTTCTGGACTGGCGTTGCTGACGTCGATGATGCCGATGTCGATGACACCGAGCGCAGGCAGGCTCTCGAGGGCGATGCGGCGCGCGACGTCGATCGGCGAGGCTGGCTCGACCCCGGCGCGTTCTGCCCAGCGACGCAAAAGGCGCGCGACGCCGGCGGTGCGCGTGTCGTCGCGAACGTAGCCGGCGACCGCTTCCCATGGAACCCACCGGCCCTCGCCGAGTTCGCGCAGCGCGTCGAGAACCATCTCACGAATCACGTTCACCGGGCTCGAATCCCGCGCTTCGGGTGCCAGACGCAACACCTCGGGATCGGGCCGTGCTTCGTCCCAGGCGCCGCCCCGCCACCACGCCACGTACAGGGCGCGCGGCAGCTCGTGCAGGGGCGATGATCCGGGCGGTGAGGCTGACGACAGCGCGGATGCGTCCCACAGCCCGATGGCCCGCGAGAGCGCAACGATCATCGCCACCATGTCGACGTCGCGCCCGAACCGCTGGGCCAGGCGCGTGATGAGCGAGCGCGGCGTTCCCACGCCTTCGCGAATTTCCATGCCCGGCTCGCGCACCGCGAGGGCGAGCGCGATGGTGATGGGCACGGGATCGTCGGCAAATCGAGCGCGGCGTGGCGCATGATCGGTATCGAGCACGAACGAGCGAACCTGCGCGCGGCGGCTTTCGCGCGCCGCTTGATGGGCAGCGCCGACCACGATGCCCACTTCGGTGGGCACGACGTGGCGATTGGGGTGCACCGGAATGAGCAAGCCGCGCCGCTCGAGAGCGAAGCCGACCCCTCTTCGCGAGGGCGTCGCGCCAGTGGCGCCACGCAGTCGCATCGGCTCGCGCTCGAGATCGAGAAGCTCTTCGGTGTCGACCTCTCCGCCTTCTCGCTCGAGCGCTTCGAGCAAGCGACGCTCGACGGGGGCGAGCTTCTCGATCTCTTCGGCGAGCTTGGCGGCGTCGGACAAGACTTCCCACGCCATCTCGAGCGACAGCGCGATGGGCGGCGTGGCCGGGCGGCCCAGGTAGTGGGACGCGATCGCGCTCACGGTTTCGAACGGGGCCTGGGCGAGCAGGGCGCGCACGCCTCGCGGATCTTCGCCTTCCCAGCTACGAAGCTGAACGAGGTACGCGTGCGGAAGTACGAGCTCGATCGTACCGATGCCAGCCGTGGCACTGGAGCGTCCCGATTGCGAAGAGGGAGGCGCGGCGTCGCCACGCACACGCGCAAACACGATCCCGCGCGCGGCGAGCGGCTCGAGACCCATGGGAATGGACTGCACCATCAGCGAGCCGCGGGCCTCGGCGATGCGGTGCACGAGCTCGGCGCTGGCGCCGGGCAGCCGGGACGTGTCGCGTACCTCCGGCAACGAAACGAGAGCGCGCGCGACCTGGGCCGGCGTGTCGATGCGCTTGGCCGCAACGATGGAAATGCCAAGGCGCGCGATGAGCGAATCGAGCTCTCCGCCGGGGAGAGCCCTCAGGATGTCGACGAGTCTTCGCGGCGAGCGCCCTTCACTTTGAGGCATCTACTTCTTTCCTACCCAGCCCCCCGCCTTCTACGAGAACACATAGGGAGTCCATCAGTTAGCCTCGTTCTTCGGCCCGTGTCCAGCCTAGAAAGGAAGGCCCCCCCAGCGCTCGGCCCAGGCGTCCAAACGACATTGCCGAAACGCCTCCTGTCGCGTTCGCACGCTTGGAACCACGCCGAACACAGTAAGCTGTGCCGGTCGATGGCGAAAAGGCAGGTGCTTCTGCAGTGGGAAGGCAAAACCGAAGCGCTCGCGGCGCTCGGGCAGCCCCACAGGCCGATCGAGATCGAGGAAGAGCTCAAGCAGGACGATTCCGATTCCGGTCCCCATCGCACGAGTCGCCTGGTCCACGGCGACGCGCTCGATGTGGCGCTCGCCCTGGCCGATCAAGGGCTCCGGGCCAAGGTCGACCTGTTGTACCTCGACCCGCCGTACCTCTCCGGGGTCGACTACGACCACGAGGAGCGGCTCGAGGGTACCGCCACGGGACGAATTGCACGCACGGTCGCCTATCGAGATCGCTGGGGGGAAGGTAGAGCCGCGTACCTGGACATGCTGCTCCCGCGCCTTGCGGCCATGCGACCTTTGCTCAAGCCGACGGGATCGATCTGGATTCAGGTGGACTGGCGAGCGAATCACCTGGTGCGAGCGTTGTGCGACGAGATTTTTGGACGCGACCGATTCTTGAACGAGATCGTGTGGCGGCGCGCGCCGAATCTGGGGCGCCAGGCACGCTCGGGGCAATTCGGCCGCACCCTCGACACGCTGATCGTCTATGGCGGCGGGCCCGAGGCGCGACTGATTCCGCCCGAGCGCCTGGTGCCGGTGGCGCGAGGAGCCGCCAAGCTCGACGGCGAGACCGGGCGTTACTTCACGCTGGCTCCGAGGGGCGACTACACCGACGTTTCGGTGGCCCGTCTCGAAAAAGAAGGACGCATCTACAGAAGCAGCTCGGGCAATGTCTCGGTCAAGTACTGGCTCGAAAAGGACGACGAGGGCCGGCTCTGCAAGCGCCAGCCCATCGACGCCTTGTGGATCGACATCGCCCCCCTGCGTCACGCCAAGGCCGAAGAGCGCACCGGCTACCCGACGCAAAAACCCCGGGCCCTGCTCGAGCGAATCATCGAGTCCGCCTGCCCCGCGGGTGGCCTGGTCGTCGATTTGTTCGCTGGCTCGGGAACGACCGCGGCTGCGGCGATGCGGCTCGGCCACAGCTTCGTGGTCGCCGACGAGAGTCCCGTCGCCGTGGCCACGACGCGCAGCCGACTTCTGCGCGAGGGCTCGAAGCGGATGACCCTCGAACGGTGCGGGCCGCCTCCCGAGCAGCAGAAGGTGCACCTCGACGTGCGGCCTTGTGCCGCCCCCGAATCCGGCGGGCAGCGCGCCGAGGGGTGGATGCAAGTCACCCTGCATTGCCCGGAGCATGCCCTGCCCGTTGCCTGGGCGGTGAGCGGCGCGCCGGCGCGAAGCGGACGATTTCGCATCGACTGGCACGCCGAGCGCGCGCTCGGCCGCAAGCCGGCCCATCTGCCTCACGTCGCCGTACTGCCGCGATCGACGTCGGCTTGCGCCAGGGTCTATTTCGTCGATGGGAAAATCGCCCAGGCGAGTGCTTTGCTCGCAACCGGCGCGCGAGCCGAGCCGACTTGTCTCTCGGAGGCCCCGACGTGATCCTTCGCGACCCCGTGCACGGCCTCATCGCGTTCGACTCCGCCGAGGACGCGATCATCGTGCGCCTGCTAGAAACGAGCGAGATCCAGCGCCTGCGACGCATCCGCCAGCTCGGCGTCACCTCGTTGGCTTTCCCGGGAGCGGAGCACACCCGCTTTTCACACGCCATCGGAAGCGCTCACGTCATGAAGCGCCTCATCGCTCGCCTGCGCGACGTCGAGGGCGTCGTGCCCGTCGCCGAGCGCGTCGGCAAAGAAACCGCGCGCGAGGCGCTCGCCGCCGCGCTTCTGCACGATGTCGGCCATGGCCCCCTCTCGCACCTTTTCGAAGAAGCGGTCGTCGGGGCACCCCTGCACGAAGAGTGGAGCACGCGGATCATTCTCGATGACGGTTGCGAGGTGAGCCGGATCCTCGCCGAGGAAGACCCTCACTTGCCTGCCAGGGTCGCCGAGCTCGTCCTCGGCCGCCACGAGCTCACCTACCTGGCTCGAGCGGTGAGCGGCACCCTCGATGTCGATCGCTGCGACTACCTGCTGCGCGATGCCCACGCAACGGGGGTGCCGTATGGCCGGTACGACCTCGACTGGCTCTTGCGCAGCCTCACCTTTGCACCGGCGACCGGCGCGGGTGCGCCGCGGCTGGCCATCGACGGCGCGAAAGGGATCGTCTCGCTGGAGTCGTTCATCCTGGCCAGGCTTTTCATGTTTCAGCAGGTCTACTTTCACAAGGCAGCTCGTGCCGCGGAGTGGATGATTCGCGCAATCCTGGCGCGCGCCGCCGAGCTGGTGCGTCAGAGCTTCCCCCTGCCCGGGGTACCATCGGCAATCGTCTCCATCGCCAGTTGCCGGCAAGCCACGCTCGGCGAGTACCTCGAGCTCGACGATGGCGTACTCTGGGGCTCCATGCACGCCTGGGAATCGTCGCAGGATGCCGTCCTCGGCGATCTCACGCGCCGTCTGCGCGCACGCCACCTCTTCAAAACACTCGAGCTCTACGACATGGACGACGCGGCGTGCCAGCATGCCTACGCCGTCGCCTGCGACATCGCGCGCGGGCGTGGGCTCCCCCCCGAAAGCTACGTAGGGCTCGACGTGGCGGCCGACACGCCGTTCTCGGACACGGACGATCCCCTCACCGTCGTTTTTCCTCGCGGCATCACCCGCAAACCGGGCGATGTCTCCTTCTTGCTCGGCCGATTGCGCGACGAAACCGTGAGACGCGCGCGTCTCATCTTCGCGCCCGAGTTGCGCGACGCCATCCGCTCGGCTGTCTCCGCATGAGCCAGCGATCGTTGGCCCATGCAACGGCGGTTTCGCTCACGTGGCTGGCGTGCAGCACCGCGGCGCGAGCCGAGCCCGACCCAGCGATCCGCATCGACCACGCGAAGGCGAGCGCCGCGGATGGAGTCTATGGCCGCTTCGACGGCGATCTCGATCTTTCGCTCGCCGCAGGCGCCGAGCTGCTTCGCGACGGCCCGGGCGGGATCGCCATGGCGCGCGCGTTCTACCTGGAAACGGTCGGCATCTACGTCGCGTACGGCAGCTCGTTCGGAAATTTATCCGCGGTTCCCCCGCGCTCGCTCGGAATCGGCGTCGGAGTGCGGCCCTTCTTTCTGCCGCGCTGGGGCAACGATCTCGACCGCGGACCGGCACTCCTCGATCTGACCCTCGACGCCGTGACCTTCGACATGGGCGTGCTCTGGGCGGCCGATCAAGAAGGCAACTTCACGCACGCGGCAGGGCTCGAGCTCGGCCTGGGCACCGAAATCCCCCTGGCCGGGCAGGCCGCGGGCCCCTGGCTCGGTGCTCGCGGCGCGCTTCGCTGGCGGGGTTGGGAGCTTGGCGCCGCGGACGGCCGTGATCCCGCGGCGCTCGGGCCGGCCATCTTCTTCACCTTCGGCTGGCACGTGCTGGTGAACGCGCACATCGTCGATGCCGGCGACGCCGTGCTTCGGTAGACGAACCAAGGAGACGACGAAGAAGTGCTAGTGCCCGAGGGCCTCGCGAACGTACAGGGCAAGCTGGCAGCTGTTGACCTGGCGTTGCTGCGCTTCGATGAGCTCGGGCTCGGTGGGCGCGGTCTCGCCGGTGGGCATGAATCGACCGGCGATCTCTCGCCGCAGACGCAAAAGTGGGCGTTCCATCCCCGGCTTCAAACCAAAGAGAAAAACCCGGGCCGGGTGGGGAATCGCTTGAATGGCGTCCAGCGACGGCTTCACCTTGCCATCGACGGGATCCTCGTCGAAAACGAGCATGAAGAACTGCGCCCGGGTGAGCAGATCGATCACCGCCGGAATGTCGTCCTTCACGGCACTATCGAACTCTCGTTCGAGCAAACGCAGGCGCATGTCGTCGCTGGCGGTGCGAAGGCTCACCGTCCACTCGTCGGTCATAATCCGCGTGCCGTAGTACGCCGTACGCAGGTTGTAGGGCTGCGCGGGAGGCATGCAGTGATCGACCTCGTTGCAAAAAGTACCCGGCGCACAGTCGTGCGACGCACGGCAGGGCGGACCGGAGATCGGATCGACATTCGGCTCGTGGAAGAGGCACGCCGTGAAGGCATCGCGCAGCGAGACGGCGGCGGCCTTTCGCACCGCGACGGCCGATGTCGCGTCGGCGAGCCGCATGCGCAAATAGATGCCAGGAGCCGCGCCAAAGTCCCAGGATTTCGCCTCGGGGGCCGCGAGATCACCCGGATAGGCTCCCGACGACGCAACCGCCCAATCTTCGAGCCGCTTCTGGACTGGCTCGTAGCGAGGGCCCAGCTCGGCCAGCACCCCGCGTTGCTTGGCCAAAAGCACGGCCTTTTGCGACTCGATCTCGCCCTGCGTTTTCTTCCAGTAGAAGATGCCCCACGCCACCAGGACGGTGAGCGCCCACAGCCAGAATCGAGTCGGGATCGCGGGCAGCCGACCGTGTAGGCGCCTCTGCTTCGACTCGTGGACGGCTACGAGACCGCGCGGTTGATTCTTCGGCTCTTCAGTCATCGCGAGGCCAAAAGCCCGCGGCGGCGCTCAGGGATGCTCGTTCTTGGGGAGCTGGCCGACCATGAAGCTGACATTGGGGTAACCGGCGAACGCGGCCGTCTGGAACACACTCTTGACCACGAGCGCGGCCACCATCTGGTCGACCTGCAGGATGCAAACGCCCGGAAACGACTTGCCCGTGCCGCCCTGCGTGGCCTTCCAGAGCTCGCGCTTGGACTTGAGCAAGTTGAAGAGCTCGTCGATGCGCTGCAGACGACCGGCCTCTTCGATGGCGCGCGTGGAGCCGGCCGGCGTGCCGTCGACCAGGATCTGGCTGCCGTTGACGGCGATCATCGGGGCGTCGACCATGTCGACGGTGTTCTCGGCCTTGGGAAGCTTGACGTTCTTGTCGAGGGGGATCTCACCCGAGGCAGAGAAGGTCATCAGCAAGAAGACGACGACCATGAACAAGAAGTCGATCATGCTGGTGAGATTGATGCTCGCGGAAACCGACCTGCCTCCTCCGCCTGCAACTCGTTTTTGAACGAATTTCAGCGGCACGAAGTGCATCAACCGCCGACCGGGCTCGTGGATCGCCATGGTTCCTCAGTTCACCGAGAAGGTAACGTTGAACGCCGGCCGCTGGGCCGAGGCGCCGCCGAAATCACGCTTGGGCGTGTAGATGGCGTCGATGACGGAGACGATCTCCTTGAAGAGCGTCTTGTTATCGGTGTGGAGCACCGCCTGATCCATCTTTTTGTCGCTGGCGTCGCGGTGCGACCCGTTGGCCTTCCACTCTTCGTTGATCTTGGTGGCAAGATCCGGATAGCGCGTGGTGGTGGTGCTGCCCTCGATGACGTCGACCCCGTGCTTGGGGACGTCGATGGAGTTGACGACGGTGGGGCCCTGCTTCCAGATGAGCGTGAACTTGTCGTCCTGCCGCATCTCGACGTGAAGCATCTTGTCGGGCGGCTGGGGGTTCAGCTCTTTCTCGGGGTTGGGAGGACCGGGCACCTGCGCGTCGGCGTTCATGCGGGACATGTGCGACCAGACCGCGGTGATGAGGAGAAAGGAGATACAGCACACCATGAGGTCGATCATAGGGATCATGTTGATCTCGCTGTCGACCGAGCGCCGCCCGCCTTTGCCACCCGACTCTACGCTTACGCCACCCATAGGGTATCCGTCCTTCGCTTCTTAGAGGGATTGTCTCAAACTCTTAGAAGCCTTCGCCCAGCGTTTGTTCCCGGCGCTGGAGCGAAGGCCTCTTCGAGGTTGGTGGTTAACCTTGCACGCCGGCGAGGTTGACCTTCTGGCGGTTCGCGACGACGAGGTTCAGCACCTGAACCGACGCCTCGTTGATGTCGTCCTCGAGGGCCTGGGTCTTGCCGTTGAGAACGGCGTACCCGATGAGGCCGGTGATGGCGACGATGAGGCCGAAAGCGGTGCAGTTCATCGCTTCCGAGATGCCTTCGGCGAGAATGCGCGCCTTCTGGCTCGGATCGACGGACTCACCACCGACCGCGCCGAAGCTCTTGATCAGACCGGCGATGGTTCCGAGCAAGCCGGAGAGCATCGCGAGGTTCGACAGGAGCGCGAGGTAGCCGGTGTTCTTGGCGATGCGCGGGATTTCGCGAAGGGCAGCTTCGTCCATCGCGGCCTGCACTTCTTCGTCGGGGCGATTCACCTTGACGAGCCCTGCCTGAACGATGCGCGCGAGAGGCGCATTGGCGGCAGAGCACATCTTGACGGCTTTCGCCACGTCGCCAGCTAGGATGCATTTCTGCATCGTCGCCAGGAACACTTCTTTGTTGATCGACGAGCCGAACAGGTAGAGCGCTCGCTCGACGATGACGCCAATGGTGATAATCGACCAGAGAACGATCGGGTACATTCCCCAACCACCATCCTGAAAATGCTTCCACAAGCCGGCCATCTGGATCCTCCTCTACACGCCCCTAGTTTGCCTTCGCTCTGGGGCCTGAGACTTTGTTCGGTTTAGAAAAAACCCTGACTCTCTGGCAGAGCGCTTGTCCGCGCCCGGGGCGAAACTACTTATCACGGGTTCATTTCGCAAGCGGTCTCTTTTGCACCGCTTCACTTCGCAGCGGCATGGCCAACGGATCAGCCACCCCGTCCAAAGATGGCCGCATCATGACGAGTCCGACATCGCGTCGTCAAGAGAGTTCCAGCTCCCGCCACGACTTTTCCATCCAGCTAAGTACTGAGATTTGTGTATAATTTGTAATTGTACAGTAACAATGTTACTCCGTATTTTCCAGATTATGGCCGATTTAATGCGCCGCCGTGGGCCCCCGACGTCGCGCGGCCGCCTCGCTACCCCTTGCCGAGTAGCCTTCGCGGCGCTCGCCGGCGCAAGATCGCGCTCGCCGGTTCAGTCGACCCGCCGCGGCGGGAGCCTCGCGTTCTGGCTCGGACGCGCGGGAAACCTAGCGAGCGCGCGAGCTTCGCTTGCCTACGTGGAAAGCTTGCCGCTATAGTCGCGAACCGAACCGCCGTATTCATCCAGGCCACAAAAACCCGCAGCAGAACACGTAGGAAAGGAGCCTCAGG
>JBBSDY010000069.1:0-10486 GCA_038240245.1 Polyangiales bacterium | reverse complement strand
CCTACCCCAACACCAACGAACCGGCCAACCCGCACGCCGTGATGGCCGTCCTCTCGGCAGCCGCCGGCAGGCCCGCGACCGTCAATCTCCTGGCTCCGATCGTCGTCAACGTGACCACCCGCATTGGCGCCCAAGTCCTGCTCGATGACGCGAAGTTCTCCACGACCGAGCCATTCTCCCTACGCCAGACGCCCAGGCACCCGCCGGCCGGCGCGATTGCAGCACACGCCCCCAACCCCTAGATCCCAGCCAAGTGCACTCCGACCCCAAGGGCCTGTGGATTCCCCGGCTCTCGAACGCGCCCTCGATCGTCGAGCGCAAGGAGTGCATCCTGGTCGTCCACGAAGATTCGGGGGCGCGCGAGCGGTTGATGAAAATGATGCAGACCGACGGCTACGAACCCGTGCTCCTCGAATCGGCCGATGACGTCATGGCCGCCCTCGGACAGAACCTGCCGGATCTCATCCTGCTCGACATCACGATGGCGCTGGGCCTCGAGCTTTGCGGTGAGCTGCGCATGCTGGAGCCCACCCGCGACGTGCCCATCATTCTGACCAGCGAGAAGGCGGCCGAAGAAGAGCTCGTCGCCCGGGGCCTTCTCGCGGGCGCCGATGACTACGTCGCGGCCGAGCGGCCCACCGAGCTTTCGGCGCGGGTCCGGGTGCAGCTTCGCAACAAGCGCTACCGCGACGCGCTGCAGAGGGTGCGAGGTGAGCGAGAGGCGTTCCGCCGTCAGGCGGCCGTCGATCCACTCACCGGGCTCTTGAACCGCCGGGCGCTGGCCGACATCATTTCCGAGAAGGTCATCGCCGGCGAGCCAGTTGCCGTCTTGTTCATCGACATCGACCACTTCAAAACCGTCAACGACCGTTTCGGTCACGCCACGGGCGACGTGGTGTTGAAAGAAGTGGCCGACTGTCTGAAGCGAGGCATGCGCTCGGGCGACCACTGCGGGCGCTACGGCGGCGAGGAGTTCGTCCTGCTCGCTCCCGGCATCGTCTCCGAGCAGGCCTATCGCATGGCGGAGCGACATCGACTTGCGATTGCCGGGCTGCGTGTGACCGAGCTCGGCGACAAGCACCGCGTTACGGCCAGTATCGGCGTCGCCGTCTTCGAAGCCGAGGGCGGCGAAACTTCGGACGATCTGCTGGAGCGCGCCGACACCGCTCTTTACATGGCCAAGACGACGGGCCGCAACCGGGTCGTCGTGGCCAGGGACGGCGCCGCGTCCACTCTCCCGGCGAAGCCGTCGGGGTTCGATCAACTCTCTCTCGCACGGGGCAGGGCAGGTAGCGATGGATAGAGCTTTGGCAATGACCGACGGTCGACATGACACGAGTCTCGAAGCGCTCGACACGCGCCTGCTACGCGAGCTCGAAGGGGGCAGGGCGGGCTTGCCGATCTTGCCGCACGCCGCGCACGCCGCGCTCAGGTTCGCCAGCGATCCCAACTCCGATCTTCGCAAGCTCGCCGAGCTGGTCGAGGGTGATCCTCCCATCGCCGCGCGCCTACTCGCGGTGGCCAACTCCGTCATCTACACTCGCGCCGTGCGCGTTTCGACCACCCGCGGCGCCATCATTCGCCTGGGACTCTCGGGCACCCGCGATCTCCTTTTTCAGGTTGCCTACGCCAACTCCACGGTGGGCATGCCTCGCTACCAAGATCTGGTGGGTGAATCGTTCCGACGGAGCGTTCTCACCGGTCTGGCCTCGCGGGCCATCAGCGAGAAGCTTCGCCTGCGCTACGAGTACGACTACCTCTGCGGTCTGCTCCACGACATCGGCGAGGCGCGCATCTACCGCATCCTCGCCGCCTACCCCGAGCCCCCCGAGGGCATCGCCGGCGTGCGCGATCTGGTGGCCCGTCACCACTGCCGTGCGGGCGCCGATCTCGCCCTGGCGTGGCGCCTTCCCGAGCCCATCATCGAGGCCTGCGCGCATCACCACGATGTTCTGGACGGGGCGTCACAGCTCGTGCGAATGGTCATGATGGCCGACATCGTCGTCGGCCTTCTCGACATCAGCGGCGCGCGAGCTTCCGAATCCAAGATGGCCACCGAGCTGCAATCGGGAACGGTCAAGGTGAGCGAGCTGGGCTTTGCCGAAAACGAGGCCGCAACCGATCCCCGCCAGCTCTTGGCGCCCCCTTCGATGAATCCCGCCCTCATCAATCGCAAGCGCGACGATTCCGATAGCCCGGCGCCCCCGCCGGCCGCGCTGCGCGTTTCCGAGGAAGAATACGACCAGAAGGTCGGGGAGCTCGGGGCCCTGGGCTTGCGGCGCGAGTTGGTCGATGTGATCGTCGAGAAGTTGCGACACAGCGTTCCGTTCGTGTAGCTCCTCGCACAATTTGGCAGATACGTGTCGATGCCGGCGTGAATTCTCGGCGCGAGTTGTTTTAGAATCCCTCGGTGCAGCCCCCGGCACGATGGTCGACCGCGCGAATCGCCTCCGGCGTCGGCGCGATCACGCTTGCGCTGTACCTTCCCACGATGAGCCGCTCGATCGGGTTCATCGACAAGGGCGAGCTTCTGGCGGCGGCGAGCACGCTCGGCATTCCGCACCCCACCGGGTACCCGACGAGCATGCTCGTCGGATACCTCTTCACCCTGCTCGTGCCGATTCGCAAGGTGCTCGCGCTCAACGTCTTGTCGGCGCTGCTCGTCGCAGCCAGCGCGGGTGCGTTGACGTTTCTCGTCGATGATCTCCTGCAACGAGTGGCCGGGCCACCCGCGTCCCAAGAGAAGCCCGAGCAGAAGGACGAGCACCTCGATCCGCTGACCCGTCGCCTTTTGGCAGGGGCCGCGGCGCTGGGCATCGCGCTGTCCGGCACGTGGTGGGGCCAGGGCAACGGGTTCGAGGTCTACTCGCTGCACGCGCTGTTTCTGCCGCTGGTGCTGATCGCGTTTTTGCGCTTCGTGGACGAGGGAACCTCAGGAGAGCAACGATTCGTCACCCGCCGGGGCACGGTGTTCGCCGTCCTCGTCGGGCTGTCGTTCACCAATCACCTGACGACGGTGCTCCTCGCGCCCGGCCTTCTCGCCTATTGCGTGCTCGTGATCCCGCGCGCGAGGATCGGCGTATGGCTCGGGCGCCTGCTTGGGCTCGGCCCCGGATTCGCCGTGGGCTTGCTCCCGTACGCGTGGCTTCCGGTTCGCGCGTCGATGCACCCCTGGTTCAATTGGGGAAACCCGGCCACGCTCGAGACATTTTGGAATCACGTGCGCGGCAAGCAATATTCGGTGTGGTTTGGCGACTGGTCGGTGTTCGGCGAGCAGACGGGGTACTTCCTGGCCAAGCTGCCCCTCGAGCTCGGCGTGCTCGGCCTCGTGCTCTCCCTGGCCGGTGCCGCATTCGCGGCGCGCCGCGCGCCCAAATTGGCGGCCATGATCGCACTCTTCGTCGCCGCCTGTGTGATCTGGTCGGGGAGCTACAGCATTCTCGAGATCGCTCCTTACTACATGACCGCCATTCTCGGGCTCGGGATCTTCTCGGGCATGGGGTTGCTCGCAGCATTCGAGCTTTTCGGGCGGCGCCTGGCGCTTGTGGCCGCCGGTTTGCTCGCCATCCTGACGGCCGCCTTCAACTATGGACCGAGCGATGAATCGCCAAACGTCTATGTCGAGGACATGACCCAGAACGTGCTGCGCGCTCTGCCGAAGGATGCCGTGATCTATTCTAGCATGTGGGACTTCTGGGTGGCGGGGAGCTTCTACTTGCAAAAGGTCGAGCGCCTTCGCCCCGATGTGCTGGTCGTCGATCCGGAGCTCGTGCGGCGGGCCTGGTACCTCGATCAGCTCGAGCACGACCACCCCGAATTTTTGGCGCCGCTGGGGCCCGAGCTCGCGGCGTTTCGCCTGCAGGTCGACAAGTTCGATCACGATCGGCCTTATGATCCGGCCCAGATCGATGGCGCCTACCATGGGCTGCTCAATGCCATGATCGATCGCCACATTGACCAGCGCCCCGCCTATGCGACGTCCGAAGTGTCGGCGCGCATCGGTGAGCACTACGTTCGCACGCCCCAGGGCCTGGCCTATCGCTTGTGGAACGATCCCAAGGCGTATCTGCCCGAAGAGTTTCCGCACTACACTTTTCATCCATGGCGCGGGCACGTCGACTACTACGTTGCCAAGACCCACGAGCTCTACGGCTCGGCGATGTTCGAGCGGGGACGCTACGAGAAGGCCAACGGGCACGAATCGCTCGCCCTGCGCTACCTCGACTACGCCATCAGCTTCGATCCTGCCTTCGATTCCGAGCACCTGCCCAGCCTGCCGCTGGGGAGCGAAAGCGCCGTCACCGCGGCCAGCACGTTCTTCGGGCGTTTGCGGGCGCTCAAGGACAGGTAGGACGGCGCGCCGAGCGAAGTCGTGTACCTTTCGATAGCCATGGATCCCACTTTCCCTCTCGACTACGAGAGCCAGGTCTATGCCGGTGTGCTCGGTAAGGTCATCGGCGTTTACATGGGTCGCCCGTTCGAGGGTTGGCCGAAGAGCCGCATCACCGAACGCTGGGGTCTGGTCGACAGGTTCGTCGCCGACGATTGCAACGTACCGTTGGTCGTCGCCGACGACGACATCTCGGGCACCTTCACCTTCGTGCGCGCGCTCGAAGACTCGGGCCGCTACCTCGACGCGGGATACGAAGACTTCGGCACCAACTGGCTCAACTACATCATCGAAAACAAGAGCATCCTGTGGTGGGGCGGCTTTGGGCTCTCCACCGAGCACACCGCCTACCTTCGTCTCAAAGAGGGCTACAAGCCACCCGAGACGGGATCGATGGCCCGAAACGGCCGCGTCGTGGCCGAGCAGATTGGCGCGCAGATCTTCATCGACGCGTTCGGCCTGGTCACACCGGGAAGGCCCGATCTCGCGGTGAAGCTCGCCGAGCGGGCGTCGCGGGTCTCGCACGACGGCGAGGCCGTCCACGGCGCGAAGGTCGTGGCGGCAATGGTCGCCGCGGCGTTCATCGAAAAGGACATGGATCGCCTGCTCGACATCGGCGTTGGATTCATCCCCGCTGACAGCCTCATCGCCCAGGTTCATCGCGACGTGCGGGCATGGGTGAAGGGCGATCGAGACTGGCAAGTCACCTACGATCGCATCGCCGAAAAGTGGGGTTACACGAAGTACGGCGGCAACTGTCACATCATTCCCAACCACGCCCTGATGGTGATGGCCTGGGCCTATGCTCCCGACGATTTTCGCAAAGCGCAGGCCATCGTCAACACGGCGGGCTGGGACACCGACTGCAACGCCGCCAACGTGGGAACGGTGATGGGCGTCAAGGTGGGACTCGGCGACATCAACCGCGGCTACGATTTCCAGGCGCTCTTCGCCGATCGCATCATCCTGCCCACCGCCGAGGGCACGCGCGGCATCACCGATTGTCTCGCCGAGGCCCTGTACATCGCCAGGATGGGTCGCAAGGTCATGGGCGTCGCGGCGCTCGAAGCCCCCAAGGGCGGCGCCATCCATCACTTTGCATGGCCCGGCGCAAGGCACGGGTACGAGGTCGAAAAGCTCGGCGATGCCGGGCCGGCCGAGGTCATCCACGACGGTAGCCGTGCGCTCGCGATCACCTTTCGCGATCTCGATCCCGAGCATCCGGTGCGCGTCTCCACGCCCATTCTCGCCGAGCCAACGGTGGGCCAGGGATACAGCATCATGGGCGCGCCGCGCCTTTACCCAGGCATGCGCGTCGATCTGGCGGGCCGGGCCGCCGGCATTCGCGGAGCGGTCACGGCGCGATTGTTCGTTCGACACTTTGCGCCGTCGAACGAAACGCGTCTCTTTTTCGGCCCACCGGTCGAGACCACGGGTGATGCGGGCTGCGCCCTGAGCCTCGTCGTCCCCGATCGGCAAGGCTATCCCGTCAAGGATCTCGGCGTCGAAGTGAAAGGCGAGCGAGGCACCGGTGGATCGCTGCTCGTCGATCGGGTCGGGTTTTCGGGGCCATTCTTGTTTCGCCTGCCTGACTTGCTTCCCTTCACGGCGAAGTGGGCGCCCATCGGCTGGGTGGCCGACGTCGACACCTTCGGCTGGCCCCTGTCGGATGAGCCCGAAGTCTTGCAGCACCTCGGCAAGAACCAGGGCCGCGGCATCGTCGTCACGGGCAACACCGACTGGGTCGACTACCGGTTCACCGGCCGAATCGTCACCCACCTCGCCGAGCGCGCGGGCCTCGTCGCCCGCTACCAGGGTCTCAACCGCTACATCGAGCTCGCTCAAGAAAAAGACCGCCTCGTGCTCGTCGCGCGCCGGGACGAGCAGAGCGTCGTGCTGGGAGAGCACCCCCTCGGACGCGAGCTCGACAGGCCCTACGATCTCGGACTGCACGTGCACGGCGCCACGGTCACCGCCACGCTGGCAGGCCACGAGATCCTGCGCGGACGCGACGATCGTCTCGGACGTGGTGGGGCGGGCTACTTCGTCGAGCGCGGGCTGGCCGGTTTTCGCGACACGCACATGAGAAGCTGGGACGTGGACGAGGCGGGGTAGCTATGCCGCACGCGGCACAACGTTGGCGCGCACCCAGTCGATGATCTGCGCGAGCGACGTTCCCGGCGTAAAAACGCATTGGACGCCCGCGGCCTGCAGCGCGGGGATGTCTTCTTCGGGAATGATGCCGCCGCCGAAGACGACCACATCGGTCGCTCCCCGGGCGCGCAGGGCCTCGATGACCGCGGGAAACAGCGTGTTGTGCGCGCCGCTCATGATCGACAGACCGACGCCGTCGACGTCTTCTTGCACGGCGGCGTTGGCGATCATCTCGGGCGTCTGGTGCAAACCGGTGTAGACGACCTCGAACCCGGCGTCGCGCAGGGCACGTGCCACGATCTTCGCGCCGCGATCGTGACCGTCGAGCCCCGGCTTGGCGACCAGAATGCGGGCTCTCACGTTCGTCATGGCATCTGTCCTTGCATCACGGATAGCGCCCCTTGCCTCGCTGCGCCAGCTTGTCGTCCACGGTTTCGATACGTTTCTGAATGTCGACGGCGCGCTGGCTCGCCCTGAATTCGACGATTCGAAAATCGGCGAGGCGATGGATGTGAAAGGGATCCTCCTCGATGATGGCCTCGATCTGCGCGCGGCTCTTGCCGACCGCAAGAATGACGCCCCCGTCGCGGGGAATTTTTCTCCCCGATACCAGGAAGTTACCGGAGGCATAGTACTTCTTCAAGAAGGCGACGTGCGCGGCCATGTGTGCGTCGATCTCGGAGAGGTCGACCTTGTAAACGAGCTCGATGACAAACATGTTTGCGGTAGTTTGCATCAAGATGGGGGCTGCGGGAAAGCGCCGAAAGATGACGATGTCGCCGGGGGCGCCACCAAGACCGAGGAAGAATTGACGAAGGCCGAGGGATCCCGTTCCACTGGTCAGAGGCGGGGACCGGCGGTAGCGTTTGATTCCGTGGATAGCTTGCAACGCAGGTCACGCAACGCTGCGCGTCTCATCGTGCTCGATCCCGAGCGCAGCGTGCTCCTCGTGCAGTATGCCCGCTCAACGGGTCAACGTTTCTGGGCCGTGCCGGGAGGCGGCCTCGAGGACGATGAGAGCTTTGCGCAAGCCGCGGTTCGTGAGGCGCGCGAGGAGCTCGGGCTGATCCTCGGCGACGCGCCCCCTTTCGCTTGGGCAGGGTCGGCCGAGTTCGAGGCGGGTGGTAGCTGGATTCATCAGGTCGAACAATTCTTCGTGCTGAACGTCCCTGCCGGTTGGCGGCCCGAAGGCGTCGAGGAGGCACACCGCAAGGAAGGTATCGTCACCTGCCGCTGGTGGACGATCGATCAGGTGAAGAACTCGACCGACCCCGTTTTTCCGGAGGACCTTGTGCAACGAATCGACGCCCTTGGGCTCAAGAGCGTACCCTAGAGGCGTTGCCCCTTGGGCGCGCAGCATAGGAGAGGCGCAGCTTTGACGACCGAATCCGGCACGCCGCCCAAACACAAGCGGACGACCGAAGAGGAGATCGCCGCCTACACGATTGGCGATGTGAACCCGCTCGCCGGGCCCATCGTCGTCGATGAGTACGACCCCGCCTGGCCAGCACTGTTCGAGCGCGAGGCGCAGCGGATTCGGCGGTCGCTCGGCGAACACGTCGTGCAGTTGGAGCACGTCGGTTCGACATCGGTGCCCGGGCTCGCTGCGAAGCCGCGCATCGACATCCTCCTGGTGGTCCTAAACTCATCCGACGAGGCGTCGTACGTCCCGGCGCTGGAGACGGCTGGCTACCTGCTGCGCATCCGCGAGCCCCACTGGTACGAGCATCGGGTGCTCAAAGGCCCGGACACGGACGTCAATCTCCACGTGTTTTCAGTCGGGTGCGTCGAGATCGATCAGATGCTCTTGTTCCGCGACTGGCTTCGCGCCAATGTCGAGGACCGCGAGCTCTACGCTTCGAAGAAGCGCGAGCTTGCAGCGCGGGAGTGGAAATACGTGCAGAACTACGCCGACGCCAAGACTAGCGTCGTGCATGATATCTTGGCGAGAGCCCGGGCCGCACCCACCTAGCTACGCGTCGCGATCGGTGACCTTGACCAATCCCGTCGATCCGCTGAGTCTATCGAGCTTGACGGAGCAGCGAACGATCAACGGACAGACGTGGTCGAGCCTTTTCAACGCCGCCACCAGCACCTGGACGACGACCAGCCCCGCGGGGCGCAAGACCTTCCGAACCCTCGACGCGCACGGCAAGCTCAGCTCGACCCAGATCGACGGCCTTCCTGCAACCGTCTTCGCCTACGATGCGCGCGGGAGAATTGCGACAGTGACCCGAGGAACGCGCCAGAGTCAGCTCGGCTATCGGCCGGACGGGTATCTCGGCTCGATGACAGACCCGCTGAGCCAGGTGACTGGCTTCACGCCCGATGCTGCGGGGCGCGTCACCGTCCAAACCGCGCCTGACAACACCGAAACGCTTTTCGGGTACGATGCGAACGGGAACTTGACAAAGATCACGCCCCCCGGACGCCCCCAGCACGGTCAGGGCTACACGTCCATCGACCTACTGGCGAGCTACGATCCGCCTCCCCTCACCGGGAGCGGCACGACGAGCACGACGTACGGGTATGATCTCGATCGGATGCTCAAGGACATCTTCCGCCCCGACGCCCTCACCGTGCACCGCGACTACGACACGGCCGGGCGCCTGATGACGGTGACGCTGCCGACAGGCACGATTACCTACGGGTACAGCCCCACGACGGGGCAGCTTGCGAGCATAAGCGGACCGTACGGTGAGACGGTGACCTACGGGTATGACGGCAACCTGCTGAGCGATATGGTCTACTCGGGCGCCGTCGCGGGAAGTCTTCATTGGGGGCATGATGCGAACTTCCGCAAGAGCTCGGAGACGGTCAATGCTGGTCAGAGTGCGGCCTTCGGCTACGACGCCGACGGCCTGCTGACGCAGGCGGGCGCCGAGACACTGACACCCGGCCCGGTGAACGGGCTCTTGGCCGGCACGATACTCGGAAACGTGACCGACGCAACCACGTACAACAGCTTCGGCGAGGTCCAATCGTACACGGCGAAGTTCGGTTCCACGGTGCTCTTCAAGGAAGACTTTGCCCCGGGCGGGACCGACACGCGCGATGCCCTCGGACGAATCGTTACCAGACAAGAGACCGTGCAGGGAACGGTGCACACCTACGTGTACAGCTACTACGCGCGTGGGTGGTTGAAGGACGTGACGATCGACGGGACTCTTGCCGCGCACTACGACTACGACGCGAACGGCAACCGCACCGGAAAGATCGCAGGAGCTACGACGCTCGTCGGGGTGCCGGACAACCAAGATCGACTCTTGAGCTACGGCACGAACAGCTACACCTACGGCGCGAACGGCGAACTCGCCACCAAGACCGACGCCACAGGAACGACGCGGTACACGGATGACGCGCTCGGCAACCTGACGAAGGTGGAGCTGCCGGGCAAGACCATCGACTACGTGGTCGATGGCCGGGGGCGGCGCGTTGGCAAGAAGGTCGGCGGTGTGCTCGTGCAGGGTTTCTTGTGGGACGACGGCCTGCGAATCATCGCGGAGTTGGATGGCAGTGGCGCGGTTGTTAGCCGCTTCGTGTACGGCAATCGAACCAACGTGCCGGAGTACGTGATCCGAGGGAGCGATACTTATCGCATCATCAGTGATCATCAAGGGAGCATACGGCTAGTCATGAAGCTGAGCGACGGAAGCGTTGCGCAACGGCTGGACACCGACGAGTTTGGTGTAGCAGCTCTGGTCACTGGTGCCTGGATTCAGCCCTTTGGGTTCGCCGGAGGATTGTATGATTCAGATACGGGGCTCGTCCGGTTTGGGGCTCGGGACTACGATCCGAACATTGGGAGGTGGGCGACGAAAGACCCAATTGGGTTCCGGGCGCGAGGAACAAATCTATACGGATATGTGATGAACGATCCTATCAACTTGGTAGACCCGCTCGGGCAAGACGATATGTGGCCCTGTACCGCCGCATGGGGTG
>JBBSDY010000068.1:0-10510 GCA_038240245.1 Polyangiales bacterium | reverse complement strand
GGAATCGGTCGCTGCCGCATGGTCGTCGCTGCTCCCGTCGAGGGGGGCCCCACCCCCCACCTCCCCCGCAAAGCCACCAAATACCCCCGCATCGCTGCCGATCACTTTGCGGCACGCGGAATCCAAGCCGAGATCATCTACGTGCAAGGCTCGGTCGAGCTGGCGCCCCTGGTAGGCCTCGCCGATCTGATCGTCGATCTCGTGGAGACGGGATCCACGCTTAAAGAGAACCGCCTGGTGGTCATCGAAGAGGTGACGACCATCTCGAGCGTCCTGGTCGCCAACCGTGCTGCCTACAAGCTTCGAGCCGCCGAGATCACGCCGCTCATCGCCGCGCTGCGCGACGCGGTTTCGGCATCGATCAGGCCCGTGTCGGCCGTCGTGGGCGCCTAGCTCGCTGGCGGTCCTGGTCAGGGCGTCGCCGCCGGCCTTCCGGGCCGTGGCCAGTGCTCGCGTGCGACCTTCGTCGCCGAGGGCCCTGGGGGATCGACGGGACTCGGAAGCGGCGCGCGGTTGGCGGGCTCGACCGTGGGAACGTCGTCGGGTCGCCGGGCCGTGAAGGCCTCGCCGCCCTGCGCGTCGTGGCAGCACCGAAACGCGATGAAGTAGTAGGTGAAGTCGGGCGGATGGCTGGTGGTGACGGGGCGGCAAGCATTGCGCACGTGTCCCCACGCGCCGCCTTTCAGGGCCGCCCATTCGGATTTGTCGTCATGGCGGTGGTCGGCGGTGACCCACTCGTCGAAGTTGCCCGTCAGATCGTGAACTCCAAAGCCACTCACGCACCCGGGGAGCGCGCCAGAAGCGGCGCTTTGATCGAGCCGGGACACCTCTTTCTGACGCACGAGATCGTCACGTGCGTAGAGGGCGTCGAGCTGCGGCTTGATCCAGGTGTTGTCGACGTTGCACTTGGTGTTGTCGCGGGCGTAGCCGTAGGGAAACGGCGTCTTGTTGGGGCCCTCGCACGCGCTCACCCATTCGCTCTCGTAGCAAAGCCGCTTGCCGAGCGACTCGCACGTGGCCTGCCCGTCGTACCACGACACCATCCAGGGAGGATGCGCACCCTTCTGGTTGGGGTACTCGTACTCGTCGATGCAGAAGCGCCGCCGCTGCTCTTCGCCGAGGCAGCGCTGGGCCGTCGCATACTTGTGGCAAATGGTGATCTTGTTTTGCGGGCTATACTCTTCGTCGATGCATCGACGTTCGATGTTCGCGCAGTAGCTGACGTCGACCAGAAGCATTCCGGTCGGACAGTCGGCCACCGCGGCCCGGGATGCGTCGGTGCCCGATGCCCCCCCGTCCGCGGTGGTGATGCCCGACCCAACATCGGCGCCTCCTGCGTCGGTGCTCGGGATGGCGGAATACATCGGCGACGTCGTGGGGAGCGGCGCGACGGCAAGGGGCTTCGCTTCACCGCAAGCGGTCGAGCCAACGAACGCCAATAGCCAAATCGCCTGCCGCTTGCTCCGAATCCCCTTGGTCACCGGACGACATCATAGGCAGAGGCAGACGGGGAGGGCCAAGTGGCCGGACGGTCGAGCACGACATTGGGCTTGATGCGACGGAGCGTCTTGCGGCCGATGCCTTTCACCCGAAGAAGATCTTCGACGGCGCGAAACTTCGCCAAACGCTGCCGCAACGCGAGAATGGCCCGCGCGCGCGACGGCCCTATGCCCGGCAGCTTGGTCAGCTCTTCTTCGGTGGCTACGTTGAGGATGATCCGACCGTCGGCGAGCACCCCGGAGGAAGGAGTGCTCCCTCCATCGGGCGCTGATGGGGCCGGTGGGTCGACCGGAATCGGAACGGGGGGTGTGACCGCCTGCGCGGACGACACCAGGGCGACGGGCGTCTCGTCCGGAGCAGGCGAGTGGGCTCCGGCGCGTGCGCCAATGAAAGCGAGCACGACGGCTGCGACGAGGGCGAGCAGGGCCTTGGTGGCGACCGGCACCCAGGCTGAAGCATGAGGGGCCGATGAACGGCCCCTCACTTGAGAGAGGGTGGATGCACCCTCGAAGGCGCGGGGCGAAGCCTCGCGTGGCAGTTGTTGTTTGTTCATGTGGGAAGGCTCGCCTAGAGGCCCTGATCGGCAGCCACGGCATGCAGCGCGCGGGGGCGATTCGCACCGTTCGAGTCGAACTCCTCGCGCGGCTCGTAGTCGCGAATCTGCAGCGTGCCCCCGGTGGGGAGCGCGTCGAGCTTCACGTTGATCGACCCGTCCTTGTTGGTGAAGGCGACCCCGATGCGATTCCAGTACGTCTTGTCGCCGCGCTCCGTAATGACATAGCAAACCTTGAATTTCGACTGTTCCATGATGGTCTCTCCGTCGGCACCGCCGCGGAGGGCGCGTCATGCGCCGACCGGAGGCTGCCTTCGGACTCTGCTAGAGCGAGCGCCATGCCGACGTGCGCACCAGCGAATCCGCGCACTTGGCGTGGAAAGCAACCGGCGGCCGCCAGTACCGCCTGGCGGGTCGCACCGAAAGGCCACTGGTTTGCCCCTTCGAGCTCGGTATGTTAGTTCCGAGAGCTGACGCGGCATCGTCCGCACAGCATGACTGAGGTGACCATGTCGGCTGATCGTTCTTCTGTTTCGCGTCGCACGTTTCTCGGTGGTGCTGCCACCGCGGGTGTTGCGGTGGGTGCGTCCCAACTCCTGGTTGGACGCGAGTCTCTCGCCGAGGGCGTCGTGAGCCTGGCGGCTTCGCCCCCCGCGGGATTCGTGCCGATGGCGGCGCCGGGAAAGATCATCAAGGTTTCCAAGTCCGACGTCCTCATGCCGAACGGCCTCTTTCCCAAGGAAGAAGCCGCTCGAACGATGCTCGAGCGCGCCATGACCGAGCTCACCGGCGAAACCGATCTGGGCAAAGCTTTCGCGCGGTTCGTCCACAAGGACGACAAAGTCGCCATCAAAATGAACGGCATCGCCGGTCAGACCGGTTCGACGATGGCCACGAACAAAGAGCTCGTTCTCCCCATCGTCGCGGGCGTCATGGCGGCCGGCGTTCCGGCTGCGAACATCGTCGTCTACGAGCAGTACACCTCGTTTTTCAACGGGACGCGCGTCACCACCAAGAACTTGCCCGCGGGCGTCGTCACCGCCGTCCACGGAAACAAAGACGCCACCATGCCCGAGATCCACGTCCTCGGCATTCCCACCAAGTTCGTGCGCCCCCTTACCGAGGCGACAGCGGTGATCAACGTCGCGCTCATCAAAGACCACTCCATCTGTGGCTACACGGGCTGCCTAAAAAACGTGACCCACGGCAGCACCATCAACCCGCACGATTTTCATCAGCACAACGCCAGTCCGCAAATCGCAGCGCTCTACGCCCAGGACATTGTCAAGAGCCGCGTGCGGTTGCACATCACCGACGGCTTCAAGCTGATCTACGACGGCGGTCCTCTCGACAAGAACCCCGACCGCCGCGTACCGCACGAAGCGGTCTACGTGACGACCGACCCCGTGGCGATGGACACCATCGGCTGCAACGAGGTCGAAAAGTGGCGCAAAGACAAGGGACTACCCACGCTGGCCAAGGCGGGTCGGGAGCCGTCCTACATCCGCGTCGCAGGCGAGCTCGGCCTCGGCATCGCAAACCTGCAGCAAATCCGCATGACTGAGGTTACACTTTAACCTACTGCGCGTTCTTGCCTTCCTGCCGCTCGCTCTTTTGGCCGGCTGCCACACGGGACCTCCCCGGCAACCGCCGGGCACGCCTGCAACCACGCCTTCGATAAGTCGCGAAGAGCCCGGCGGCGATGCCGACGATCCCCATGTGTCTGCGCTCGAGCGCCTTTTGCAGGAGCCGTGGGGTTGGCGCAACGACAAGCAGGACACGCTCCACGTTCCTCTGCCTGACTGGAAGAACTGGCGACGGATCCGCTATTTCGGCGTGCCCAGCTTCGTCGGCTTTCGCTATGGGGACGACCACCACGCCGTCATCGCCATCTGGGTACGCGACGCCGACGAAGGAACGACACCCGACCAGTGCATCGATGCCTTCGAGAAGTGGGCTGCACCGACTGCGCACGACTTCAGCGTCGAGGTAAGCTTCGGCGAGGTTGCCCGGTCTCCCTGGTCGCCCGATGGGCAAAAGCGCGAGGGCGAAGGCGAGGTCGTCGTCAAATCGGTCGAGGCCCAGATCAACACCATCCTGACGAAAAAGAGCTACTCGGCCGCGTACGCGGCCTACGTCATGTGGCCGAAAACGTGCACCATCTTCGGGATCGCCGTGCCCGTTCGCGATAGCCCGGAGCTTGCCCAGCAGGTTCGTGATCGCTACGTCAGCGAAGGCTTTTGGCGAATCGAGCGACACACCGACAAGGCCCCCAGTCCCTAGCACAACTTTCCAGATCTTCAGCGGGGAGCCGTAGAGAGCTATTCTGAGGCAATGTCGAGCTCCGAGCAGCCGAAGAACCGGGCGAAAGAGGCGCGGCCTCTTTCCGAGCCCGTTCCCTTCGGTCCCTACCTCCTGCTGAAGCGGATCGCAGTCGGTGGAATGTCCGAGGTGTACCTCGCCAAGCCCGCAATCGGCGTATCACCGGCGCCGGAGCTGGTCATCAAGCGACTGTTGCCTTCGCTGCTCGATGATCCGCGAGGGCGGCAGACCTTCGAGATGGAGGCCAACCTCCACGCGGCAGCCAGCCACCCCAACGTGGTCGAAGTGTTCGAGGCCGGCGAGGTCGACGGCGAGCCTTACCTGGCCATGGAATACGTGGCCGGCGTAGATGCGTTCCGCTTGATGCGCCGGGCCCAGAGCGAGATGCGACGCATCCCACCGGGCATGGCGGTGCACGTCGCGCGCGAGCTGTGCAAGGCGCTGGCGCGTGTCCACCGGCTCACCGACGAGCATGGCAATGCTTTCAGCATCGTGCACCGTGACGTGACGCCGTCCAACATCTACCTGTCCGACGAAGGAGCCGTGAAGCTCGGCGACTTCGGCATCGCTCGCTCGATTGCCGACAAACCGCGCGCTCCCGGCAGCCACGTGCTCAAGGGCAAATACGGCTACCTCGCGCCCGAGCAGGTCTCGGGCGATCCCTTCGATCACCGTGCCGATCTGTTTTCTCTGGCCGTCGTTCTTTCGGAAATGATCATCGGGCAACCCTTGTTTCCGGGTGCGGGACAGCTGGCGGTGCTACTAGCCATCCGCGATTGCCGCATCGATCCGCTGCGAGCATCGCAAGGCCTGTTGCCGGCCGGTCTGTTCCCGGTGCTCGAGAAGGCGCTGGCCAAGGCGCCCGACGATCGCTTCGCTTCGGCCGAGGATCTCAACGATGCGATTGCTTCGTTCGAGCAGCCCGATCGCGCCACCCTGGTGACCGAGCTCGCTCAGTGGGTGAAGTGGGCCGGCGATCCCGCCGTGCTGGCCAAGCGCATCGAGGGAGCCCTGCGCGAGTCGACGAAGATGTCGGGCATGCGCAGCGGAACTCCGCTGCCGCAACGGGCCGTGCTACCAGCCACCACGCCCCCCCCTGCCTCGGCGGACGTGCGCACGCGCGGCGGTCGCCTGCTTTCGAACGTATCTTTCGCGAAGCTCGTCGAGATGATCATCACCGGCGAGCTCGTGGCAGAGGACGAAATCGCCATGGCCGGCCAGTCCTTTCAGAGGTTGGAAGCAATCGAAGTGCTCGCCCGTCATCTACCGCCATCGACGGCGACCACCAGCCGTCTCGATGGCCCGGGGGTCCCCGACTACGCGGGTGAGCTGGCGACGACGAGCATGCTCGAGGTGCTGAGCTGGCTGCTCGTTCGACGTGAAACGGGTGTCCTTTTCGCCGATCGTCCCGCGCGGACGAGTCCCAACGAGCCCAGAACCCCGGACGCGCCCCCCTCTTCGCGCGCTCAAGGCTCGGCCGCCAGCCGCAAAGAGCTCTACTTCGACACGGGTCGACTTGTTCTGGTGGCGTCGAGCGAGCCGAGCGAGCTGCTCGGCGAGTACCTCGTCCGACAGGGAGCCATCGATCGCAGCGAGCTCGAGATGGCGCTCCTCGCTCTACCCAAATACGAGGGTCGGCTCGGCGATACGCTCATCGGGCTGGGTCTCGTCGATCCCGTCGAGGTCTTTCGGGCCATTCAGAATCAGGGCCGCGCGCGCGTGGCCGACACATTTCGCTGGTCGAAGGGTCGCGTTACATTTTACCGCGGCGTGAAACCCTCGCGCGTCGATTTTCGCCTCGACCTCGATATTCCCGAGCTCATGCTGGCGGGCCTCGACGAATCGGTGACCAACAATGCGGTGTTCCAGCGACACCAGGACGATCTAAGTCGAACGTTCGCGCCCATTCGCCCCGCACCGGGGCACGCGATGTCGGTCGCGTGGCCTCCGGTCGTACTCCTGCTCATGGGCATGCTCGGCTCGGGCCGCAAGCTCAACGATCTGCTCACCGCGCTGAAGGGCGAACGTAGCATCGAGGCTCCCGACGCCCTGCGCGCGCTGGAGATAGCCGTGGCGGGAGGACTCGTTCAGCGCCGCTCCGCGTGGGCTAGTTCTTGAACGAAGCGAAAGGAAGCAGCGCGCGCAGATCGCGATCGTTGAAGCGCAGCTGAAGGCCGACGAAGTAGTCCCGACGGTCGCGGTTGAAGATCTCGTCGACGCCAGCGATCATCCACAGACGCTGAATGAACTCGTACCAAAGAGCGACGCGCCAGCGCGGCTGTAGCTCTTCTCCGAATCCGAAGAGATCCTGACGAATCTCGAAGCGATCTTTGAGAAGATCGATGTCCAGGCCGATCCCGCCGGTGGACTCGATGATGCCGAAGCGACCCGTGAACGGCCCGATTCGCTTGGCGAATTGCAGGCCAAAACGGAAGGCGTTGGTGGTGGTGGTGCGCACCTCGCGGTAGTGGGCGGGGCGCGTGGGATCGGTGGTGTCGACGTCGACCTGCTGGAACGACGTGAAGCCGCGGGGATCGTTGATGACGTCGATCTCGTAGTATTTGTCTTCCGAGGGCTGGAGGCGAACCTCGACGTAGTTCTTGATGGTGTTGGAGACGAAGTTGTAATCGGCGCGCAGCCCCACGATGGTCTGAAAGCGGTTCAGCGATCCCACGATGTCACCGACGTCCTCGACGACTCCCTGCACCTCGTTGATGAGGGTTTCGTCCTTGGTGAGCCTGCCCACCGTGCCCTCGCCCTTGTCGATGCGCGCCGTCACCGAGTCGATGTGCGAAAGCGCACTCTCGAGTGATTCGCTGGCTCGGTTGACGCGCTCGACCGTCTCGCGCACCTGACCGACCCCGTTCTTCACCTCGCCCTTGTTTTCGGAGAGCAGGCCGCGCACGTCCTGGGTGATCGTCTTCACGTTGTCCAGGATCTGCCTTAGCTCGGGCGCGCCGCGCTGGGTAATGTCTTGGACGTTGAGCAGGGTTTGGCGGATGGTGTCGCGGTTCTCACGCACCGTATCGTTGAGTGCCTCGGTGACCGCGGCGAGGTTCTTGAGGGTGTTCTGCATGTCGGCCTGACCCTCGGGCGAGCCGATGGTGTTGGCAAGGTTTTCGCTGACGAGCTTCACCCGATCGGCGATGCGCGCGAGATCGGCGATGATCTGATCGGTCGAGGCGGCCTCGATGATGATCTTGAGCTCGTCGCCGTCTTTCAGGGTGGGCTTGCCGTCGGTCCCCGGGGTCAGCGACAGAAAGAACTCACCCAGAATGCCGGCGCTGTGTTTGCCCACGGTGGCATCGTCGTGCAGGGCTATCTCGGGCATCATTCGGATGTCGACGCGGGCCATGCCCCGGTCGAGTCGGATCGACGTGATCGTGCCGACGGCGATGCCGGCCATCATGACCCGCGACTGCGGCGCGAGACCGGTGGCGTCTTTCATCTCGGCGTACACGCCGTAGCCGCCCGATGTTCCCGTCGTACGGCTGATCAAACGAAAGATCAGGACGGACACCGCGCCCACGACAATGACGAAGAGCCCGACTTTGGCTGCTTTCGTCCACTCGCCCATTCTTGTCTACGGGAAGCTCCGGAGGGGCAGCCTAGCAAACTACCGGCGGGATGTGTACTTCGCGCATATCGGACGGAAGGCGACTATCCGAAAGGAGCCCGATCACGGCGCTCGATCGCGCCACGAACGCCAAACAAGGTCGAATGATCGGGGGGCAAGACGGGACCAAGAGCGACCGAAGCGCAGACGGCGCACAGGGTCAGCAGGGCCACCGCGCACCCTCGATCCCGGCGGCATCGCACTTCCCAAACCACTTTGCATTTCTCGGCCAAGGTCCCCATGCCGGCCGCGCGGCCCTTCGCCTCGGCGTCGCGCGCATTCGCGAGGTCATCGTGCGTCACGTCGCGAGCATCGATCGTGAGCTCCTCGGCAAATGCCGGGCGCGACGAAACCATCTTCACCCGGACGTGGCTTGCGGTCCGCTCGACCAGCTCGAGCTGGGAGCCAAAGAATTTCGCCGCCTGCGCGGCGAGTCGATCGACATCGGGCAGACGCTGCGGATCTTGACTGAATACGAGGTACATCATTCGTGATCGACCACAGTCGATAGAACATTGGCCACAGCCATCGTCGGACCGTGGCGCTCGAGGTCCTGCGCGTTCGCCATCGCGCTCGACCCTATCAGCTTTTGTCGTGCTTGACGCCGGGGTGCGCGCAGTCACCGAGAACTCGGCCCTGACGGAGCAGACGAGATAGAGTCATGGAACCTTGCGCGCGGCAGCCTCGCCCTTGACCATCGGAATCGCGACGGCGGTTTGCATGATGGTACGCCCCGGTTCCGCGGGGCGCGTGACGAGATGGGCCGAAGAGACCTCGTCGCCCCGGCCGAGCGGCGGCGATCGCGCTGCTCTGTCGGCGTGTCCGGAGACCGACCGCGCGCTCGACGTCGTTGCCGCGGAGCTGGCAGCCGGCATGGTACGGGCAACGGATGTCGAGGCCCTCACCCATGCCCTGCGGGTCGCGGGAGAGCCCCACGTCTGGCCGCGCGCTTTGCTTCTGCAAGCCAGGGCCATCGATCACGCCGCGGCAAATGCGCGGTTGACAGCATGGCTCGGTGACTCACCACATTTCGGCCGTATTCGGTGCGGTGTCGCCCTTGCGCCCGCCGCGACCCAAAACGGAGTCGACGTCATCGCAGCCGTCGCGGTCGATGCAGAGGCGGATCTGGCGCCTGTCCCCATGCGGGTACGCGCGAGTAGCTGGATCGACATCGATGCGAGGGCACTCGTCCCGGCGTCGGGCGCCAGGGTGATCGCGCTTTCTCCCAGCGGCGCTCCGCGCACGCTGACCACATCGTACGGCGAAAGTCACGTGAGAGCGCGCGCGAACGTCGACCATCCGGGTCGATGGCTGTTTCAGGTCGTGCTCGATGGTGATCACGGACCGCGCCCAGTTCTCGAGGCTTACGTTTTCGCGGGCGTCGAACCCGCGGATTCGCCGGTCAGCAGCCTCGCTCCCGGTGAAGACGCGGTGGATGCGGGCGGTGCGACAGAAACGCTCGCCAGAATGCTGGCCGGAGCGAGAGCTTCGGAGAGCATGCCACCGCTGACACGCCAGCAAGGGCTCGACCATGTCGCGGCGGCCCACGCCGAGCGCATGATGCGTGCGTCGCTGCTCGCGCACGACGCCGGCGACGGTGATCCGCTCCTGCGCGTGGAGCGCGCCGATATTGCCACCCGCGAGGTCGGCGAGAACGTTGCTCACGCGACGACCGTTGCTCTCGCTCATCACGCTCTCTGGAGCTCGCCGTCGCATCGCTGCAACATGCTCGACCACCGGTTCGACCGTGTTGGCCTCGGCACCGCCATCGCGCCCGACGGCAGCGTGTGGGTCACCGAGCTGTTCGCGCGCTAGAAAAAAGCCGAGCCAGTCGTCGTCCAGCACGTCGGCGGTGACTTCGCGTGTGAGCCTTAGTCGGTCGGCCTCGGAGCATCGGGGCTGGGTCCGGCATTCGGCACCGCTCCGGACGACGCCGCGCCACTCTGCTGCGTGATGTGAAACTCGCAGCGCCGGTTCTTCTGCCGTCCGGCTTCGGTGTCGTTGGTTTCGATGGGCTTCGAAGGGCCAAAGCCGTGCGCTTCGAGGCGATCTCCAGCGACGCCGTGCGAGGTGAGGTACTTCATCACGCTGTCGGCTCGATCTTGGCTCAGCTTGTTGTTCATCTCGACCGCGCCGCGGTTGTCGGTGTGCCCTTCGATGCTCATGCGCTTGATGTCGGGGTTTGCCTTCAGGAGCTTGGCGATCTCGTCGCAAATTTGGTAGCTGCTCTGTTTGATCGATGCTTTGCCGGTGTCGAACTGGATCTGCTTCAAGATCTCGATCTCGGTCGATCCGCGCACGCGCTTGATGAATTGCGGGCACCCGTTCACCTTCGGATCGGCCGACGGCGATCCCGGCTCGCGCGGGCACGCGTCCGAGACGTCGGGGACACCGTCGTTGTCGAAGTCGACCTCGGGGCATCCGTCCATGTCCTGGATGCCATCTTTGTCCTCGGGCGAGTCTGGGCACTTGTCGGCCGAGTCGGGGATGCCGTCGTTTCAGGGCCTGGATATCGGCCG
>JBBSDY010000067.1:0-10553 GCA_038240245.1 Polyangiales bacterium | reverse complement strand
GCCCCCCAAGCGCCGCAAGGCCCTCAAGTTCGACTTTCGCGCCGCGGCGCGATCCGGCGAAGACGTCGTCAAGGTCGAGGGCGTGACGAAGGGCTACGGCAAAAGAGCGATCTACGAGGATTTCGATCTGCTCATCCGACGAAGAGAACGCTGGTGCGTGATGGGCGTGAACGGCGCGGGCAAGTCGACGCTGCTCAAGCTCGTGGCCGGCGCTACCGAGCCTGACACGGGCAACGTGTCGCTCGGCGCGAGCGTGAAGATGGCCTATTTTGCGCAGCACGCGATGGAGATTCTCGATGCACCCGGAGTCAGCGGCAACACCGTGTGGGACATCCTGGTGAGCGCGTTTCCACAGTCGTCGATCGGATCGCTACGCACCCTGGCCGGTGTGTTCGGGTTCTCGGGCGATGACATCGACAAGCCGTGCCGCATTCTTTCGGGAGGCGAGAAGGCGCGCCTCGTCCTGGCGAGAATGCTCTACGATCCGCCCAATTTTTTGGTCCTCGACGAGCCGACCAACCACCTGGACATGGCCACCAAGGACATGCTCATCGACGCGTTGCGCGACTACGAGGGCACGATGTTGTTCGTCTCGCACGATCGCCGCTTCCTGTCGGCGCTCTCCAACCGCGTGCTCGAGATCTCTCCTGCCGGTCCTCGCCTCTACGGAGGCGGATACCGTGAGTACGTCGCCGAGAGCGGACACGAGGCCCCGGGCGTTCGCGAGTAGCCGCCGCGCGTCGCTAGGGCCGATCTCCCGGCCCGATGTGACAAACGCCGCATGATGCGCGGTGCGGACGCGTGCGCGAGCGAGAGACCGTGGCTCCGCACGCGCAGATCCAACCTTTGACGCGCGCGGGGGTGCCGAGCACGAGCGCGTGATCGGGGACGTCACGGGTGACGACGGCTGCTGCGCCGATGAACGCGTGCGCACCAATGGTCACGCCGCCCACAATCGTGGCGTTGGCGCCGATCGTGGCGCCGCGGCCAACGCGGGTCGTGTCATACGCGGGCTTCTTCGGGTAGGCCGCGCGAGGGCGTTTGACGTTGGTGAACACCGCTGAAGGTCCGACGAACACCTCGTCGTCGAGCTCGACTCCGCTGTACAAACTCACGTGGTTCTGAAGGCGGCAGCCGTCCCCCACGCGAGCGGCCGCCCCGACGAAGCATCCTTGGCCGAGCATGCACCGCTTGCCGATGCGCGCTCCCTTCATGACGTGCGCGTGTCGCCAGACGACCGTCCCGGCACCGATGATCGCGCCGCGCTCGACCTTGGCGGTGGAGTGGATGCGTCCCAAGTGGGCCTAGAGACTGACCTGGTTCTTGCCGCCACGCTTGGCGCGGTAGAGGGCTTCGTCGGCGCGTTGAAAGAGTGTCTCGGCATCGGTGGCGCTCTCGGGGAAGGCGGCCGCGCCGATGGAAATTCCTGGCCGCAGGGCAATGCTTTCGCGCTCGTACTTGTGGGCGGCGACCGCGCTGAGAATCCGTTCACCCATGGCGCGGGTAGCGGCGACGTCCATGCCGGGCAGCGCAGCGATGTACTCGTCGCCGCCGAAGCGCGTGGCGAATCCGCGCCCCTCAGTGACCTTGCCGATGAGGCGGCCCGACTCACCGATCACATAGGCGCCGAAGAGATGGCCGTGGGTGTCGTTGATCTTCTTGATGCCGTCGAGGTCCATCATGAGAAGCCCGAGGGGCGCACCTTGCAAGCGTGCCGACTCGATGGCGATCTTGAGATCGGTGTCGAATTTGCGGCGCACCAGCAGCCCGGACAGATCGTCGACGTTGAGCAGCTTGTCGACGAGCTGGTCGTACGCCTGCTCGAGCTGATCTTGCATCTCGAAGCGGGCGATGGTCCGTCCGAAGGCGATCTTGTCGTTGCGAGCCAGAACGAACTCTTTGCCCTTCTCGCCGTTGACGCTGGTGCCGTTGGTGCTGTCGAGATCGACAAGCGCCCAGCCGTCGCCGCGATCTTCGATGAGCGCGTGCCGGCTGGACACCAGGCCGTCGGTCAAGACCAGATCGCACGACGGATCGCGCCCGATGAGCACGGTCTGATCGATGGCCGTGCGCACGCCCATCTCATTGCCCGAGATGACGACCAGGACGGGTCGATGCGGAGCCTTGACGGCCTGAACGACGGCATTGCTCAGCGTCGAAGTCGCTTCGATCGCCTGCAGCGTCTTCATCACCTTGCTCGACGGTCGATCGGAACGAGGTGGCACAGCCAAATGCTACCACGCTGCCCGGCCCGCCGGAACCTGCGCAGCGCGACCTGCGCGTTCCTGCCGTCTCGCCTTAGTCGACGATGATCTTTCCCTCGACCCACGCGACGCCGCCGCGGTTGTCGTGGACCACGCCCCAGAGGTGCACCGGCCCCGGCTCGGCGGGGGCGGTGAACTTCGATCCGTCGTCCTCGTTCCACCCCTGGCTGGCGTCGTTCACCAGCCTGAGCGGGTGGTCGAAGCTGCCCGCCGTGGTGTAGAACGAGAGCCACATCTGCTCCTGGAGCACCTGGCCGTCACGGCCGATCGAGCCGGGATCCTCTTCCTGGTTGGCCTTCTGATCGAGGGCCAGCTTGAGATCGTGCTTCGCACAGGAGCCGCCCACGCACCGGGGGATGTGGCGAATATCGGAATCGCTCCGCCCGGGTGATCCCCGAAGAGAGGCCTGGTCCAATAGAAAATCGCCGATGACCGGGTTCTTGTTGTGGCGATCGCCATAGACATAGAGCGCCGAGTAGCCCGGGACGAAGTCGTCGGGGCCGAGAACGCCACTCGCATCCGTGCACGAGAGGGGCAACCCATTGGGAACCGCGGGCACGCCGAGCTTCAACTCTCCGGCGCAAACAGCGAACAGAATGTAGACCAACCCGTACGGTGGAGTCCCGGGCGCCTTCGGCCGAATGATGGGCTGTTGCGCAGCATCGACCTCGGGAACCTTGAAGGTAAACCTGCGGGTGTGATCGGCTTCATACGGCAAAAGCCCACCTTCGCTGGGCGCCAGGTCGCCGCTGTCGGAGCCGTCACCGAGATCGGACGCATCCGTCGTCCCAGCCTCAGTGCCGCCTTCTTCAGGTGGCGCGTCGACGTCGTTGCTGACCGGCGTGAAAGCAAAGCCGCGACCGGCGAGCAACTGCTCGGCGCAGTTGAAGTAGAGATCGGCCTTGGGATTGATGCAGCCGAGGGCCTGCACGTTGATCTTGCGAGGGCTTCCCTCCTGCGCCTTGCCGTCCCAGTAGAGCAGCTTGATGTTCACCTGATCGCCAGGGTTGGGATACGGATTGTCCTTCTGTAGTGCGAGGACGCGCAGCCCCTTGATCTTGTCTTGCGGGTCGAAGCCGGCGCCGCCGCAGCCATTGGAGGTGAGCGCGACAACGGACAGCGCGGCGATCGTCCGGATGAATTGTAACGAGCGCATCTAAAACTCTCCTCGAATGCCCAGGCTGGGGATGATGGGCAAGAAGCCCTGAACCTGCGACTGCGAGTAGTTGTAGTTGTAGGTGATGCCTTCGGGATTGGACCGATTGTAGACGTTTTGCACGTCGAGGTACGTGCGCAAGGTCCACCCCGTGTAGCGCCACTGCTTGTCGACGCGCAGATCGAGCTGGTGGAACATCGGCACGCGGGTCGAGAAGGGCGCTCCACTGACGCTCGCGTAGGTTCCCGCGTCGGCGCTGAAGACGCCCGCGACAGACGGTGTGTCGAGCGCGCCCGACACCAGACGGAAACGCGCCCCGAACTCCCACCCGCCGCCGAGCCGGTAGCTGCCGAGAAGGGTCAAGATGTGGGTTTGATCGTATTGAAAAAGGTGTGTCGTGTAGTCGGGAGGCTCGGCCCGCGTCGAGCGCGAGAGCGTGTAGGCGATCCATCCGAAGAAACGCGCGTCGGGTTTGTACTTGAGCAAGACTTCGGCCCCAGCCACGTAGCCCGTGCCAAGGTTCGAGTAGTCGTAGCCCCCGAAGTTGTTGGGAAGGCGCGCGACGAGGTGATCGAGGTGCTTGTAAAATCCTTCGACCGACACTTCGATGGGCCGCGTGATCTCTTGCTCGACGCCGACCGAGTAGTGGACGGCTCGGTTCGAGACGAGTCCCGGCGTTCCGAAGACCAAGCTCGTCTCCTGGTACTGCGGCGGCTGGTAGAACAGGCCCACCCCGCCCTTGATCGTGGTGCGCGGAAAGTCGTGGACGACGTCGTAGCGGCCGGCAATGCGGGGGCTCACGTCGAAGTGCTCGGAGTCGCGCGCATAGTCGAAGCGCACGCCGGGGATGATCTTGGCGCGGTCGCCGGGGCTCACCTCGGCTTCGATATAGGCGGCCGGTCGCCAGGCGTTGTTTTTGTCGGTGAACGTCAGCGGAGGTCGGGAAGCAAAGGGCCCGGGATCCGGCTCACCGGGCAGGGGCGGCTGCGGAAATCGAACGGCCACGTCGTACGGTGCAAAGAGAAGATCGATTCCGCCGTGAAACGTCACACCTGCCCACGGTCGGTACGACAGCTCCGATCGATCGAGCAGACCATTGCTGCGAATCTTGAAGAAGAACGTGCCTATCCCAAAATCGACGCGGTCCTGGCCGTACGAAAGGACGGTCGAAAACTTGAGCGCGTCGCTGATGTCGTTTTGGTAGCGCGTCTCGATGCGATAAAAACCCGTGCGCAGGGCGAGGTTGCCGCCGAAGGCCGGATCTTGCTCGGCGGGATCGCGAATCAAGAGCTCGAGCGAGTCGTCCGACCCGAAAAGCCCCGCGCGCAGCGACGATCGGCGGGTGGGGTGTGTCTCGAGAAACACCTGGTAGTCGTAATAGACTGGTGCGGCTGTCACGCCGGCGCCCGTTTCTTTGAGCACGGGCTTCAGCCAGACGTCGACCCAGCTACGGCGGCCGCCGACGAGAAAGCTCACCCCCGGAATGCCGGTCGGCCCCTCGGCGAGAACACGCCCGTCGATGAGATCGAACTGCGCGAGGCCGTGGAACTTGCCGTCCTTGTTGGGCGAGCGAATGCCGACGTCGACGATGCCGCCCATCACGCGACCGTATTGAGCGCTGAAGTTGCCCGGATAAAAGTCGATCTTCTCGAGCATCTCGGTGGGGATCACCGAGGACAGCCCGCCGAAGTGGTAGATGAGCGGAACGAAGATTCCGTCGATGAAGGTCTGCGTATCTTGCGGCGCCGATCCGCGCACAATGAGAAGCCCGGCGAGCCCCGGCGGACGTCCAACGCCAGGCAAGTTTTGCAGCGAGCGCAGCGCGTCGCCGTTGGTGCCGGGGATGCGCATGATCTCTCGCTGCTCGATGGTGCGCCGGGTGACCTCGCGGGGCGGCCTCTCGCCCTGCACGGTGACCTCGATGGCGCCGCCCTGGATCTTGAGACGATGGACGAGCTCGGCGACGGTCTTCTCGACGACCTCCTCGTCCGAGTGAGCCGGTTCGAAGCCCGACGCCGTGATCGTCACCTTGTAGCGTCCCGGCGCAAGCCCCGTGAAGTGCCACGTGCCGTCGGCGCCGGTCGACACGGTGGCTTTTTCGCCGTGCTCTCCGGCGATTTCGACAGTCGCGCCCGCTAGCGGCGCCTCGGCATCGGCGGCGAGCACGGTGCCGCGCAGGCTGTCGGTGGGAACCGGGGGTGCCTGCTTGGCCTCTTCGGCGGTGGCCGGGCGCAAGGTGAAGCCGTACCGGTAGAGAATGCGAGCCGGGATGGGCGTCGTTCCTCGGTGCGCCGGCTCGAAGAGGAATTTTTTGGCGGCCGCGACCGCTGCCTCATCGAAGCCGTGTCCCACGGGCTCGCTTACCGCCGCGGCCGTCACCTTGCCGTCCTTGTCGATGTCGAGGCGCAGGATGACGTTGGCCTCGAGGCCCAGCCTCTCGGCCTCGAGAGGATAGGGAGCCTGCTCGAAATGCAGAATCTTGGGAGGCGTGACCGTCGCATTGGGGTCCGGGGCGGGCGCGGCTTGCGCAGGGACGCGGACGGCCCCGGCGGCACCCGACGGTACGGCTCCCTGATCGGACGGGCCAGGCTGGGCCGGATCGCTGGCCTGGGCGGCGGCGACGGCGGGGGCGAGCGTTGCCCACAGACCGAAGAGCACGGCGGCGGCGCTGCTGGAAGGTAGACGAGCCGGCCGGTTCACGTGCTTGCCGGGTGTTTCACGAGATGAGCCCGGACGCAACCTTGCTGTGATCGATCCGTCCCGGTTCGAGCATGACTCGATTCGAGCGCTCGCCTTTCTTCGTGGCAGGGGAGGCTCAGGCCCGTCGCTCGGCAGGGGTGCAACGGCGGCAATGGCGGCAACGGCGGCACGGCCGGAGCTGGTGGAATGGGCGGCACGGATGCCGGTGTGATCCGTCGGGCGAAGCTCTGCACGTTCTCGCGGAGCTGGGCGGCGGCGGGAGCGCTGCGCAAACACCCGCGTCGGCCTGGCGCTCGACCTGCCCTAGCTACACCGGATCGCGGCGCTTGAGCACCGCGAGCATGAAGATGATCGACAGCAGCATCATGCCGCCCAGCACCGCGAAGGGGAGCCAGGTGTACTCGAAGTCGACGAAGCCCCACGCCCCGTTGAAGGTATCGCTGGCAATCTGTGCCGTCGCGCAGTGAAATTTCCCATTTTTGACGAAGTCGTCGGCGACGTTGAGCGTCGGGTTCTTGAGATCGATGACCCAGGCCGGATCGGTGGCGATGGCGAGCCGCTCTTGCGCGATGACCCCCTGAAATCCCCAGCGGGCGGGCATCACCAGCATGAGCCATTTCAAGGTGGGGTTGGTCGTCATGGGCACCATCAGGCCGCCCAGCACTACCTGGGGAATGAGCGCGATGGGGGTGAGGGCCATGGCCGCCTCGCTCGATGCGACCACGGTGGAGAGCGTCAGCCCGATGGCGACCGCGTTCACCGATGTCGTGATCATCACGGCAAGCTCGATCAAAAATGCGAGCGGGCCGCCGTTGAACCCGAGCGCGAAGAACGTGATGCCGAGTAGCAGCGTGCACTGGATCACGCAAAAGAACGCGAGGAGCGCGAATTTCGAGAAGACATAGTTGAAGAGCCCGAGGTTCACCATGCGCTCGCGCATGTAGATGGCCCGCTCGCTCACGATCTCGCGCGCCGCGTTCGACGTGCCGAACCACACCGCGGCGACGACGAGAAAGAAGATGGCCGCCGTGTGGTCGGTGGTCGTCTTCATGCCGGTCAAAAAATTCGCGTCTTGCTGGGGGGCCTGGCCACCCTTCTTGGTCAGCTCTTGCAGGGCGCCGAGACACCAGTAGGGAATCGAATCGCGCTGCCCTCCGAAGACGAGCGCCAGCATGGCGCCGATGATCGGCGCCTGCAGCAGCATGATCGCCGTGCCGCCCACGTCGCGCATCTTGACCTTGAGGTAGCGCGACAACAAGAGACCGAGCTGACCGCCCGTGGTCGAGCCACGGTGAGGAACGCCGCGCGTAGTCGGCTCGGTGCCGACGGCGCGCTTGCCCGCGTACATCTTCTGAAAAGTGGGGTTGGCGTTGTTGAAGAACTCCTTGTTCCACTCCTTGGCGGCGAGCTGGCGCGCCTGGCCGCGCTGGGCGGCGGGATCTTGCGCGCGGAGCTGCTCGAAGATGGGACGCTCGCGCAGGTTCAGCATGTCGAACATGTCGCGCGGATTGTCGATCGGTCCCTTGCCGTTGCGCTCGTTCCACGATCCGAAAAATCGATACGCATCGGGCTTGGTGGGGCCGAAGAACATCGGCACGCCGCCGTAGCCCATCGTCAAGACGAGATTGAATTTCTCGAACTCGTCCTTGGCGGGCTGATGGATGGTCATGATGATGGTCTTGCCGGTCTTCTTGGCAAGATCCTGGAGCAACGAGACGAGAGCGGTCGTGTCGTCGGCGGCAAGGCCCGAGGTCGGCTCGTCCAAAAAGAGGATGACCGGATCGGTGACGAGCTCCATGGCGATGTTGACGCGCTTGCGTTGCCCGCCCGACAAGATCTTTTTCTCGGGCTTGCCGATCTGTAGGTTTCGCACCTGCTCGAGGCCGAGCTGGCTCAACGTCATCTCTACGCGGCGATCGATCTCGTCGTCGGTGTAGTCGGGCGGCAGTCGAAACCTGGCCGAGTAGCGGACCGCCTCGAAGACGGTGAGCTCGGGATGCACGATGTCGTCCTGCGGGATGTAGCCGATCGAGCCGCGCAGGTTGTCGTAGATGAGGTAGAGGTCCTCGCCGTTGACGCGGACCTGGCCCGACGTCGGGGGAAGGTAGCCGTTCAGCGCGAGCAAGAGCGTTGTCTTGCCGGCGCCCGACGGCCCCATGAGCGCGATCATGTCACCGGGCAGCGCCTTGAACGACACGTGATCGAGAAGGACCTTGTTCGCCGACGAGTTGTCGCGGTCGGGCACCTCGATGAACAGATCCCACGCTTCGATCTCGTAGAGCGGACAGCCGGCCCACTGCCCGGCGTCCTCGATGAGGATCTCGTGCGCACCCGTCGCCTCCTTGGCGAGGCGGATGAGCAGGGGCATCGGGCCGACGTAGATCTTTTCGCCGTTTTGGATCGGCACGCGCTGTCGCGGCGCGACGCGCTGTCCGCGGACGTAGGTTCCGTTGGCGCTCCCCAGGTCTTCGATGAAAAGATCGTTGCCCGCGCGCACGAGCACTGCATGCTTGCTCGACACCTGCGGGTGATTGACGACGATGTCGTTGTCGGGCGTGCGACCGATCGTTCGGTTGGGCGACGCGCCCTGCGCGAAGTCGAGCTGGCCGATGACGGTCTGGTGCTTCTTCGGCACGGGGCTCGCCCCCGCGCCGGCCGGAGTGACTTGCGCGACGGCGATGCCGAACGATTGCGCGACCTGGAGGAGCAGGCTCACCTGCAGCGCGACCGGCCCGAGAATGACGACCATCCGCGGATCGACCGACGCCGGCGTGTTGGGCGCGATGCGCGCCTGTCCGATGGAGACCCCGGCCGGCGATCCCAGATCGGTCAGGGTCATCCGCTCGCAGGCCAGGATTGCGTGCCGCGGCGCGATGGCCGGATGCACGATGACCAGGTTGGCTTGCGCGGGATCGTGGCCGATGACGAGCTCGCCGGGCGGAGCGGAGAGCTGGCCACGCGCCATCAACATGAGACCGATGGCGGGATGGGCGACGGGGATCTGCGCCTGTCCGACCGAGAAGGGCGCCTGCAGATCGAAGGGCACCGTCTGACCGGGCGCAATGGGACGGCCGGCGCCAGCCGAGGGCCCCTGGCCATTGTCGATGAAGGAGAGCACGCCGTTTCCCTGGTGAACGATGCGCGCGTGGTGGGGCGCCACACCGGGAGCCGCGAGAATGATGTCGCAGTCCGGGGCGCTTCCAATGACGATCGCTTGCTTGCCGAGCCCAGTGATCATTGGATGCACGAGGTCATCACGCCCGGAGAGGAATGTCGAGTGTCACCCACCAAGGCTCAACGACCTCTCAATAGCCACCACGCCACGACGCCCGCCAAGATGAGAGCCACCACCCGGAGCCCGAGAACGATGGCGATGCACCCGCCGCGCGCGGGCGTGCCCGACTGGGTGATGGGGCCCGAGCTCGCGAAGGGCAAAGCGGCGGGTGGCGCGGGAGGAGTCGGAGTCGGAGCCGGCGCGGCCATGGCGATGGGCATGGGGATCGGTGCGACGAGCGGCGCCATCAGCCCCGCCGGGTCGACCAGTGTTTTGTCCATCGAGGCTGCTCCCGGCGTTTCGACGAGCGTCGGAGACAGCACGGCGTTCGGAATGGTCGGCTGCAAGGGCGCCGGGGAGAGCACCCGCGCGAGCTGCACCGTGATGTTGTCGTGCCCACCTCGCGAATTGGCAAGGCCCACGAGCTCGTCGCACACCAGCTCGAGGTTGTCGTTTCGGGTGATGGCCGCGGCGATCTCTTCGGCGCGCACGAGATCGGTGAGCCCGTCGCTCGCCAAGACGAAGATGTCGCCCTCGGTATGCGGAAACACCGGATCACGCAAGTCGACGTCCGCTTCCGGCTTCATGCCGAGCGCCCTGGTGATCTTGTTTCCTTCGGGGTGGCCGACGCCCTGCTCGGGCGTGATCTCGCCCCGATCGATCATCTGCTGCACGACGGAATGGTCCTTGGTCAGTTGCCAGATCTGACCCCGGCGCACGACGAACGCGCGGCTGTCTCCGACGTGCGCGATCTCGGCGCCCTGGCCGTGGATCAGAACAGCGACGCAGGTCGATCCCGGACGACCCGGTTGCGGTCCGACCCCGCCCATCTGGTAGACGAGCCGCCCCGCTTGCGCGATGGCGCCGGCGAGCGCCATTCCGGGTGGGGTACCGGGCGGCGCTGCGTCGACCATCTGCATGATGGTTCCGAGCGCCAGCCGGCTGGCTTCTTGACCGAGCGCGTGACCGCCCATCCCGTCGCACACGACGAGCAGGTGCCCGAGGCGCGTGACGTGGTAGCCCGCGGCGTCCTCGTTGATCTGTTTGTTCGGGTCGCGACCGGGATCGGTCCGCTGAGCGACTGCGAGCGACGCCCCTAGCATTCCTGTGTCACTCGAGTCGGATGCTGAACTCGACGGGTCCGAATTTCAGCGATCCG
>JBBSDY010000066.1:0-10561 GCA_038240245.1 Polyangiales bacterium | reverse complement strand
TCGGGCACCCGAAGCCAAAAATCAACCGAGCCGGTGTGCAAATCCCATCCTGGGAAATCGGGCAAGGTGATGTAGCGGGCGTCGGGACCGAGCTCGAAGGAGCGTCCGCATCCGCTCGGACCGGCGCCGAATTGCGAATTGCCATTGAGCACCACGCCGTCCTGATGGCCGGTGCTGTCGCGAATGACGAAACCCACTGGGTCGTTGTCGAACTCGTAGAGCGCCACCGTGTCGTCACGCGTTCCTATCGGATCGACACACGAAGAGCCCAGGGTTACGCGATAGTCGGCGATGAGATCGTCAGGCGCGGAACATGCCACGAGCAAGAGACAGAGGACTGCGACTCTCATGGCAGCGCCACCGTAACTCCGGCTTCTACCCGAGGTCGCACCGATCGTTGTGAAATCTGGAACTGGCCGCCGGGTGAGTTGATCAAGAAATCGTAGTTGCCGAAGAGCAGGTCGGCGCCGCCCATCACGAACGCCTGGAGGGGACCGATCACCGGGATCCACGCGCGCGCCCGGGGCGATATTCCCCACCGTAGTCGCGTATCGCGCGGCATCGCGGTCAAAAGCGGGTCCCGTAGCACGGTGGCGCGCTGCACGACGTCGAGCAGCCCGGCCATCTCGAACGCCATGTAGCCACGCCTGAAAGCCGGGCCCATGTTTCCCGATAGCCAACCCACCGTCACCTCCACCGGATGACGAACGATGCGCGCCTCCGCTTCGGGGGTCTGCAGGGTGAGCGTCGGGAATTGAGCGTACGAGGCGCCGAAGTAAAGCGGGCGCGTCGGTTGCAGGAAGAGCAGGAAAGTTCCGCCGTTTTGCCAAGTGCCGCGCGCAAACGAGGTGCCTTCGTAGCCCACGCCGAATCGCACTTGCACCTTGAAAGAAGGATCAATCGCCGCCGAACCCACGGAAGGCGGCGCGGGCGCTTCGCTCTCGCTCGGGGCGGGGTTCGGCATGGTGACCACCTCCATCGCGACGACCTTCCCGGCCAGTAGCGCGTCGATCGCGGCTCGAACCACGACCGCAAGCTCCTCGGCTGCCGCCGCGTCGACCTCAGGACTGTGGAGCACGCGCCTCGCGACCCATGCGTGGGACGCATCGTAGACGTAGATGCTGACCTTGTCGGAGGTGCTGTCGTCGAACCACACGGCACCCAGCGCGCCATGCTGTTTCGCCGCCGCCCGCGCCCTTTCGACTTGCTGCTGCAAGTCGGGCATTCGTGTGGCCCCCTCGACGAACAAGTGAACCGATAGCTCCCCGAGCTGCGCTCGCAGCGTATCGAAGCCCGAACCGACTTGTGAAGGTGCTGCGCTCGATTCCGGCAACATCAATACGATCGCCTTCTCCGGCTCGTCGGCTCGCGCCGAGCGCAGGATCAAGACGAGGCAAGCAATTGCAGCAAGGACTCTGTACATCGGTCTCGAAGTGCTAGCTTCGCATGGTGCGCGATTGGACAATAGCTTCGTGGTCGGCGCTCGTGATCGGCGCGGGGGGGTGCGGGTCGCCAGACTACGCGACGTGGGTCGAACGTGCCGATGCAACCGCGAACGGCTCGCCCGCCGAGTCAGCGACCGCCGAGCCAGCGCTTCTCGCCCATTGGCGTTTCGACGATGGGGCAGGATCCGCCGTGGTGGATTCGTCGGGGCGTGGCCATGACGGCGTCATTCTCGGCAACGGAGCGTTGCCCATACCCGTGTGGACGACCGGCAAGGTCGGTGGCGCGCTGGCCTTGGATGGCCAGACATTCGTTCGCGTCCCGTATTCGAGTGATTGGGACCAGCTCGGAGCAACCAATTCCTTCACCGTGGTCGCCTGGGTGGTCCTCCAGACCACGGTGATCGGTTGGAGCACCCTCGTGAGCCGGCAATACCGGCAGACCACCTGGGAGCACTTCGAGCTCAGCTTCAAAGACGATCACGCCGGGCCCGTCGCCAGCTCGCAGATCAACGAAGACTGGTACTGCAACGCATCGGCGCCGACCGTGAACGGCCTATGGACGCACGTCGCAGGCACGTACGACGGGACGACCTTGCGCGGGTATCAGAATGGGATCGAAGTCTGCAGCCGGGCTTTGTCCACCACGCTTACGCCCGACGCTACAGGGGTTGTCATCGGAGGCGCGAACAACATGGCAGGTCCCATCGTCAACCAATTTTTCACGGGCTTGGTCGACGAGCTTGCCATCTACAGCCGTGCCCTCGGCCCGAGCGAGATTGCCGAGCTAGCGACCGGCACGCCGATCGCACCCTGACCACAGGCGCCTGGTTCGGTACCGTCAGCGCGGATCGGGACCGAGGGCGTCGAGCCGCGCTTGCAAGGTCGAGGCCTGGGCGCTCTTCGGAAACTCTTGCAGAAACCGCGCGATTTCCCGGCGCTCTTGGGCGCCTTTGCCGAGGCGTTGGAGTGCCTGGATTTTGCCGTACGCCGCTTCCTGACGAAGCTGTCCGGCGCTCGTCAGGTATTTTTCGAACCAACGAAGGGCAGCTTCGGGATGACCGAGCTGCGAGAGCTCGAGTTGTCCGAGCGAGACGATCGCTGCGCGCGCCTCGGGAGAATCCGGATAGCGCTGCACCAAGCGACGGTACACCTGGGCCGATGGCTCGTACTGTCCAGCGGCACGAAGACGGCGCGCTTCTTCGAGTAGATCGTCCGAAGTTGCCGGCTGCGCCAGGGGTGCTCCCGGCACGGGGTGACGAGCCTTCGACCCATCGGCGGCGCCGGGTCCTTCGTCGCTGCCCGACTTCGGCATGTCGTTCACGCCCTCGTCGGCGTCGTCGGCAATGCTGGCTTCGTGCTTGGCGAGCGCGAGCAGGGAGCGATCGCGATCGGGCGTCGGCTCGATGAGCGAGCCGGTCTCCAGGTGATCACCGAGCACTGCAAAGTGCCCCTTTTCGACGAAGGCCTGCGCGCCGTTGCTGGCGTTGTCGACCTTGACCTTGCCCTTGATCACGCGCACTTCGGTTCGCGTGCCATCGGGCGAGACGTCCACCGCGAATTGCGTTCCCACCACCGTGACCTTGCCGTGGGGCGTAGTGATCGAGAGCTCAGTTCCAGGGGGCAACGGCTTGAGGGCGGCGACGATATGCCCTCGAAGCAAACGGAACTGCCCGGGAGCGTTGAGAGCATCAAGCTTCGCGCCGTCGTCGAAGCACGCAACGGCCGTCGCGCTCGCGTGCACGCACGCACCGTGCGAGTCGATCGCGGACGGCACGTTCGCCGCCACGCCCGATGGCGTGCTCGCCGGTCGCATCCGAAACGCGATCGCGACGCTCGCCGCAGCCGCGAGCGCGCCCGCGCCGAAGGCCATCTGCCGCGCCCGCCGGTGCCGATGATTGCCCCGCTTCACGGCTTGTCGCGCGAATGCTGCATCTTCGGATGAGGCTGCGAAGCCGGCGAGGCCAGCACGCAGAGCCGCAAGAGCGTTTTCTTCGGCAAGTCGAGCGGGATCGGCGTGGACCTCGGCTTGTTTGAAGGCCTCGTCATCCGGCGAGAGCTTCTCGCCGACCGCTTCGGAATAGATGATGTCGGCCCAGCGCTGATCGCTCATCGATCCCTCGCAGGGCCCACGGCGACGTCGCGTCGAATGAGCGCGCGCACCTGGGCAAGAGCTTGTTTAAGTCTGTATTTCACGGTGTTGGGTGAGAGCTTGAGCGCTTCGGCGATGCCTTCGACCGAGTAGTCGAGCAGGTACTTGAGGACGAGCACTTCGCGTCGATCGTTGGGGAGCTCGTCGAGGTACTGCTGGATCGGCCGCGGCAGCCCGTCGTTCTTTACAGTGTCTGGGGTTGCCACCAAGGGCGCGGTCTCATCGGCCCAGGGCAAGACTTGCTTCCAGAATCTCTGGCGCCTTGCCGAGCGCAGCGCAACGCGCACCGAGATGCGATCAGCCCACGTCTCGAGCGAGCTCTCCCCGCGAAATCGAGGGGCGCTCTTCAGCAGCTCCTCGATGGAGGATTGAACCGCGTCGGCCGAGTCGGGCCCCCCGCCCAAGAGGGACCGGCAGACCGTGCGCGTGCGGTTCATCACGCGCAGGACGATCTTCTCCTGGGCTTCGGGGTTGCGCGCTGCGGCCAATGACATGAGCTGTAGGTCTTCCGCCCACTGCTGCGACTGCGAAATCGAGGTGGAAGCGGTTACGTTAGTGTCTCGGCCATGGGCCGGCGGGTGGAACTTTTTCCACCCCTCGGGGTGTTCCCCCGAGGGTTCGCTGCCTTCAGCGGATGCCGACACGAGCTCCGGCTTCCAAGCGCGATCGGACGGCTCGCTCGGAAATCCGGACCTCTGCACCGCGCGAGCCTACCACGTTGTTGGTGAAGCTGCGGCGCCGGCTCGGCATGAGCCAGCGCCGCACGCACCCCTTGAAACAGTCATTGCTGCGTTGATGGCGCCGGCGCGACTCTTCAGTACCGGTAGTGGTCGGGCTTGAACGGGCCCTCGACGGGGATGCCGAGGTACTCGGCTTGCGACGAGGTGAGCTTGGTGAGCTCGACGCCGAGCTTGGCGAGGTGCAAAGAGGCCACCTTCTCGTCGAGCTTCTTGGGAAGCACGTGCACGCCGACCTCGAGCTTGCCGCGGTCGCGCCAGAGCGCGATTTGGGCAAGGACCTGGTTGGTGAACGAGTTGGACATCACGAACGAGGGGTGCCCATCGGCGCAGCCCAGGTTCACCAGGCGCCCGCGCGCGAGAACGATGAGCTTCTTGCCGTCGGGGAACACGAACTGATCGACCAGCTCCTTGACGTTGATCTCTTTGATCTCGGGGTTTTTCTCGAGCCATTTGATCTGGATCTCGGAATCGAAGTGGCCGATGTTGCACAGGATGGCGCCGTCCTTCATGCGCTTCATGTGCTCACCGGTGACGACGTCGGCGCATCCCGTGGCGGTGACGAAGATGTCGCCCTCGGGTGCGAGCTTGTCGAGCGTCTTGACCTCGTAGCCTTCCATCGCCGCTTGCAGCGCACAGATGGGGTCGATCTCGGTGATGACGACGCGCGCGCCGAAGGCGTGTAGCGCCTGCGCGCATCCCTTGCCGACGTCGCCATAGCCACACACGACCGCGGTCTTGCCGGCGATCATGACGCCCGTGGCGCGCTTGATTCCGTCGATGAGCGACTCGCGACAACCATAGAGGTTGTCGAACTTCGACTTGGTCACCGAGTCGTTGACGTTGATGGCGGGGACCTTGAGCTCGCCCTTCTTGTGCATGTCGTAAAGACGGTGGACGCCGGTGGTGGTCTCCTCGGAGAGGCCGACGATGCCGTCCTTGCCGAAGAGCTCGGGGTGCGTCTTGTGAGCGATGGAGGTGAGATCACCGCCGTCGTCGAGAATCAGGTTGGGACCCTTGCCGTCCTTGAAGGCGACGAGCTGCTGCTCGATGCACCAGTCGTACTCGGCTTCGGTTTCGCCCTTCCAGGCGTAGACCGGCACGCCGGTCACCGCGATGGCAGCGGCTGCCTGGTCTTGCGTCGAGTAGATGTTGCAGCTCGTCCAGGTGACCTCGGCGCCCAGCGCGGTGAGCGTCTCGATGAGGACGGCCGTTTCGATCGTCATGTGCAGACATCCGGCGATGCGCGCTCCCTTGAGCGGCTGCGACTTTCCGAACTCCTCGCGCAGCGACATGAGCCCCGGCATCTCTTGTTCGGCCATCCCGATTTCCTTGCGTCCCCAGCTTGCAAGATCGAGGTTTGCCACTTTGCTCCGCTTCGTATCCATCTCAATTCTCCTTTCGATTTTGTTGCGGCACGACGCCGCTTGCCACGAACAGTTTGAGCGGGTTGTTACCGCCTTTTTTCCCAGTATCGACTTGCGAGACAATCTTGAACTGCTCCCCGATGAGACCGGCCTTGCCGAGATCAGCCATGAGCTCGTCGCGGGTGAAGCCGAGCCACACGTCACCCTGCTCTTCGCGTAGCCAGTCGTGACGGTGGGCCACCAGATCGACGACGACCAGCGTGCCGCCGGGCCGAAGGACGCGCACCATCTCTTTCAAGGCGGCTGCCGGATTTTGCGCATGATGCAAAACGAGCGTGGCGAACGCGGCGTCGACGCTCGCGCTTTCGAGGGGAAGCTCGTGCAGGTCGGCTTTGACGAACTCGACGTTGTCGAGCCCCAGCGTTTTGGCGCGCGCCCGCGCGCGGCGGAGCATCTCCTTGGAGATGTCGACGGCCACGATCGCTGCCGCGAACTCGGCGAAGAAGGGGAGCATGCCGCCGGTGCCCGTACCGATGTCGGCCACCCGCAATCCCCGTGGGATGAGCGGCACCAGAGCGAAGAGCCCCGCCGCCTGGTCGAGCAGTTGCGAGCGGAGCGAGTCCCAGCTCTCGGCCTGCTCGTCGAAGAACGCCTCGGCCCGTGCCCGGCGCCGGGCCACGATTCGCTCGATTTGCGGTCCGAGCCCGAGCTCGATCGATCGACGGCGAAGCTCGGCCTCGACGGGTCCCTCGAGGAGCGGATCGCCCGGCTGAATGCGGTAATACGTGGTCGCCCCCTGCTTGCGCGCCACGACCAGGCCCGCGTCGCGCAGCGACGACAGATGGCGCGAGACGCCGGGCTGCCCGGCCTGCATGATCTCCGACAGCTCACCGACCGACAGCTCTTCACCGAGCAGGGCGCAGAGCAGCCCGAGGCGCGTTTCGTCTCCGAGCGCTCGAAAGCGGGTAATCCAGTCGGCTGCAGGAGCTTGCATATGCGCCTATATGCATCGAAGCATATGCAAGGGGAGCCGGGTTGTCAAGGGCGTCGAGGACGTTGAGCGGGGTGCGGGGGCGTAGTAAGAGGACGCTGTGGCATCGAAACGAATCGTCATCGCCGGGGGCAGTGGTTTCGTGGGGCGTCGCCTCGTTCGAAGGCTGCACGCGCGCAAAGATCTGGTCACCGTTCTGTCGCGCAACCCCCTGGCGGCTCGAGCCGCGCTTCCCGAGGGCGTTCGCATCGCCGGCTACACGCCCACGAGCGAGGGCCCCTGGTTCGACGAGCTCGCTCACACCGACGCTGTGGTGAGCCTCGCCGGCGAGCAAATTGTCGGCGTTCGCTGGACCGACAACAAGAAGAAGGAGTTCGAGGCGAGCCGCATCGGAGCCAACGAGATGCTGGTCACGGCCCTCGAGCGCATCCCCGAAAAACACCGCCCCAAGGTCGTCGTGGGAGCTTCCGGCATCGGCTACTACGGTCCGCGCAATCCGGACGAAGAGGTCGACGAGACCAGCCCGGCGGGCCGCGACTACATTGCCTTGCTCGCCCAGCGCTGGGAAGAGGCGCTCGGTCGGGCCGCGAACTTCGGGGTGCGGGTCGTGTACACGCGCTTGGGGGTGGTCCTCGGCAAGGGGGGCGGCGCGCTCGACAAGATGGCGCGTCCGTTTCGCATGCACGTCGGTGGTCCGCTCGGCTCGGGCAAGCAGATCATGCCGTGGGTTCACATCGACGACGTGTGCGGCATCATCACGCTCGCCATCGACAACGAGGAAGCCAGGGGACCGCTCAACGCCGTCTCTCCGAATCCGGTCAACATGGATCGCTTCGCCGAGGCCATGGGCATCATCCTGCACCGAAAATCCTACCTGCGCGTTCCCGAAGGCGCAGTGCGAGCCCTGTTCGGCGAGGGCGCCGAGCCGCTGCTCACCGGTCAGCGCGCCTTGCCCCGCGCCGTCGAGAAGCTGGGCTACGAGTTCGAATATGCCGATCTGCTGCCCGCGCTCGAGTCGGTCCTCGGTCCGGACTAGGCACGCGTGCAGCCGTCCCTCGACCAGTCTCTGCTCGAGGCTCTGTATGCCGGGCGCTTTTCTGCGCCGTGGGTCGATCTCATCATCGCCGTGACCTTCCTCGGCTCGGGCTGGATGATGCTCGGGCTTTTGCCGGCGCTGTTCGTGCGTACGTGGCGGGCGCCCGCGACGATCTGCGTTGCCATGCTCGTCGTCGTCAGCGGCGTCGTGGCATCGGTGAAGGCGATCGCCGGTCGCCTGCGTCCGTGCCAGTCGCACACGTGGGCCCACGCTTTTTCATTTTCGCTTCCCACCGATTGCTCGTTTCCCAGTGGGCATGCCGCCGGGAGCTTCGCCTTCGCAACGTTCGTGATGACGTTGAACCGACGTGCCGGCATGATTCTACTTCCGATTGCGATGCTGATCGGCCTGTCGCGCGTCGCGCTCGGCGTTCACTACCCGAGTGACGTACTTGCGGGTGCGGTGCTCGGCGCAGCCATCGGTTGGGCCGCCGCGAGGTTTGGCGTGCCCCGGTACAACACCGGGGAGGCCCGCAGCTCGGTGGTATCGGCCGAGCGAGCGTAAGCCGAGCAGCGCCTACCGGCTTGCGTCGGCGATCTCTCCGACGCAGATGCCGAAGCCCTCGGGAATCGACTTGTTCCCGCCCTGGCACGTGCCGCCCGCGCACTCGGTCACGTCGGCAGCGACGTGGCAGAGATGGACGCACTGGTTGTTGAACTTGGAGCAGAGCAGGCCCTCGGCGCAGCGGCTGTCTTCGGCGCACGGATCGCCCTGCTTGCCGGCGCCGGGAATGACACAACCCGTTTCGCCCCCGCTGCCCACGACGGCGCACACCGTCAGGGGCTTGGTGCACGGATTCGTCGGGGCCAGCGGCGTGCAGTGGTCGTTGGGCAGGCAGACTGGCACTTCGAGATCGTCGCGGGTCATCCCCGCCACACGAAGCGACGCCCGCTGATAGAAGAATCCAGACGCACACATGATGGGCAGGGCACACGAGATCTGACGGCAAACGCCGCCCGCGTGGTCACCGTCGACGTCGACGCATGCGTAGAGCGCGATGCAATCGCTCGAATCGAGGCAAGCTCCACCCTCGCCGATCTGGCCTACCGGAGCGCACTGCGTGGCAACGCCGGCGCCTGCCTCGGCCGGTTGGATGTAGCAGCTCTGACTGATGCGCGGCTCGTCGGTCGCGCCCACGTCGAGCAGGGCGTCCGATGCCGCATCCGGGACGGTCGATGCGTCGGTGGCGTCTTCTTTGCCGATGCCATCGGCCGCCGCGTCGGAAGATTCGCTGTCCCCGGCACCGTCGGGGTCGGCGTCGTTCGCGTCGACGACCGTATAGCCGTAGCCGGCGTCGCTCGTCGGGTTGACGCCGCACGCGCTCCTGTTGCCGGGAAAGCAGCCCGTCGTGCCGCAGAGCAAGCTTCGCGATGGACCGGAGTCGACAGGGGGCGCAGCCTCGAACGTTGCGCCGCCGTCCTTGGCCGCGGTCGCGTCGTTGCCCGCGCCGGCGAAGCCGTCGCACGATAGCTCGGTGCACGAAGCCACGTCGGCGTTCGAGCCGCACCCTAGCAACGCCGCCAGGAGACAACCCGTGGCAAAGACCGCTGCCCAACGCGCCATACCTAAAAATCGCTGCATAAGAATCGGCGCAGCCGGGCCTGCAACCTGAGTGAAGCGTAGCACAGGTCGCCGCGACTGCCTGCGCGGGCAGCGGTCACTTCACTTCGATGTCGCGAACCGTGAAGTTGCCGGCCTGGTCGAACACGCGAACCGCGACGAGGTGGTTTCCGGCCGGGACGATGCTCGCGACATCGAGATCGAACGCCTCGGCCGATTCGTCGAACACGCCGTCGAGCGGCAAGAACGGACGCCACTCGTTGTGGCCATCGACGGCGACGTCGATGCGGGCGATGGGTCCCACGCCGTCCACCGCGTCGCCGTGGATGCGTCGCCCCTGCGCGCTCAGCGTGCGGAAGACGGGAGGCGTGTTGTCGACGATGATGACCGTCGACTCGAGCGAGTGTTTGAACGCGCGATCGGGAGGGTTCACACCTTCGTCGGTCGCTTCGACGCGCACGCGGTAAGGGCCTTCGGGCAAGGACGCGGTCTCCCATTCGTACTCGGTCTTGGTGAGCACCTCGTCGGGCCGCGTGAGATCGCGGCGCGTGGTTTGACCGTCCAGCCGGTACGAGAGCCGGTAGCGCAGGGCATCCCCGTCGGGGTTGTCGACCTTCCACGAGATCTTGACGACGCTGGCGTGCTTTTCGATCTCGCCGCCCGAGCTGGGGACCGCGTTGTCCTTCACCGCGGGAGGCGTGTTCTTGGGGGTTGCATCAACGCTGGTCACCACGGCGCGCAGGTTGTCGGTGACGAAGGGCAATGTGACTTGCGACAGGATGGCACCGCTGTCGCGGGTGAAGCGCGCGCGCACCTGAGAGAAGCGCGCGGCCGGGCTCGTCACCTTGCCTGGAGCTCCCAGTGGGGCGCTCCAGTCGCTCCACGTCTTGTCGGGAACCTGTGTGTTGCCGCTGCGCGTCGACATGTCGATCGGCCCCGTCGCTCGCCAGATGAGACGGCCGAAGTGAGCGCGCAAGCCGGCGTCGAGCACCTTGCTGGTCCACACCGATTCGGGGCCGCCCATCCCGCGCACTTCGTGGACGACGGGCGGATCGCTGCCGGCGATGACGCGCTTCGATCCCGTCAAGAGCAGTGCGCCGATCTGGCGCTCGTCGGTGTCGGCCACGAGCGTGGAGGTATGCGCTTCGTCGACGGAGTAGACCCGCCCCTCGACGCCCGTTCCGACGTAGGGTCGGCCGTCGTCATCCACGGCGAG
>JBBSDY010000065.1:0-10600 GCA_038240245.1 Polyangiales bacterium | reverse complement strand
TCCATCAGCGAACGCACGGGCGCCGTTGTCAGCCATAGCTATGCCGACGCGGGCGTCTACACGGTGCTTCTGACGGTGACCGACAACGACGGGCTCACCGATACGGTTGTCACGACCGCCACCGTGTCGACCGTTGCGCCAAACCCGGACCAGACGCTGGCGAGCGAGCTCGCCCTGGTCGACCAGCTATTTGCCGTGGGCAAGATCGGGCGTGGCCAGGATTTCTTGCTGAAGCTCGAGCTTGCCATCGCCAGGGCGGCGCTCGATCGCGGAGCCATCGGGCTGGCGATGCCGCTTCTTCGCAGGGTGGCGCTCCAGCTCGACGCAGTGACTCGACACTAGAGCCTGCCTCCATTTGTCGCACATTGTCTGGAAGTCTCCGCTCTCACTGCAGGCATCGGAGGCGTGTCTTCTGCACCGTGGATGCGGGGATGTTCGTGGCACAATCCGTCAGGAGTCTTCTGCACGAGCCATGAAAATCATTCTTCTGTCGGTCGCGGCGCTCGTCGTTGGGGCGTGCACCGGCGTCGTGACGCAGGGTGATGGCGAGTCGAGCGGCGTAGGTGAAGCCGGCGGCACTCGCTCGCTCGTCCATGCGGCCTCGGGCACTGCAGGCGATGACCAGGGAGCAACGTCGTCGGCGACGACCGCGGGCGCGGATAGCTCATCGACGAGTGGCAGCAGCGGAGCAAGCAACGGCGCCGGCAAGGGTGTGGCAGGCAGCGGCGGTCAGGCGAACGGCAGCGCGGGCAACGACGCAGCCGGCGGAAACATCGGTGGCGCAGGTAGCAACCGAAGCGGTGGCAGCAGCGGCAGCGCGGGTGGTGGGGCGGGCGGCAGTGCGGGACCAATGGGCATGCAGTCACTCAAGGGCGTCGCGTTCGAGGTCAACGCGAGCTGTGCCGATCTCGATCGCCTGAAAGTAAGTTGGTACTATAACTGGTCGGCTTCGACCCGGTGTAACGTGAGCGCCGAGTACGTTCCTCAAGTGGCCAGGAACTGGGGCACCAACGCATCGGCACCGACGCCCGCCAAGGTTGCCGCGGCAGGCTACAAAGTGGTGCTCGGATTCAACGAGCCGGACATGGCCGGGCAAGCCAACATGTCCGTCGCCGATGTCCTCAAGGCATGGCCAGCCTTCAATCAGCCGGGGCTACGCGTGGGAAGCCCCGCGACGGCGAGCAATGGCCAGTCCTTTTTCGAGCAGTTCATGGCTGGGGTGCAGCAGCAAGGGCTGAAGGTCGATTTCATCGCACTGCATTGGTACGGATGGACGGCCGGATCGTGCACGCCCACCGCCAACATTCTCGAGGACTACATCAAGTGGGCCGAGCAGTGGAAACGCCCTCTTTGGATCACCGAGTGGAGCTGTCGCCTCCAATCCTCGGACGTGACGCGCGCTTTCTATGCGGGCGCGATCGCGATGTTCAAGCGTCACCCCCTCGTCGAACGATACGCCTGGTTTCTCTCGCGCTCCACCGGTGAGTTCAGTGGAGCGGCGCTGCTCGACGCCAACGGAAATGCAACCGCCTTTGGACAGGATTACATCGCCGCCCCGCCCTATCACTAGAATTACGGCTTTTTGGGGCACTCGAGGCCCTGGCACTCGTCACCTCGACACTCACCGGGTCCTTTTTTGGGGCAAGCGTCGAGAACGCTCTCGGGCGTTGCGTCGTCCGGAGAACCGGCATCCTGCTCGGCAATGGGAGCGACGACGGGAACCGCCGCGACGGCTGCGTCTTCGACGATGACATAGTCATCGAAGAGCGCGAAGGGGCATCCGGTGAGCAGCAGCCCCAGAGCGAAGCAGACCGAGGCGCGTGCAGCCATTCAAAAATCTCCGGCGACGACGAGACCCGACTCGGTCGATGAGACGAACGCTCCCATCTGGGGTACGTGCGACGCGCGAGAAGTGACGGCCAAAAGGACGGCTCCGGTGGCGGCGCCGACCAGCCCCGTCACGTATCCCACGGTCGAGACGGCCTTGTAGTCGTGATAGCTCCGCAGCGTGTCTTCGGCGACCGCGGGACAGGCCTTGTCGACACACATCTCATCGAGGCTCGCCTTGCGATTGACGGCCAGCACGCCGGACACGATGCCCACGGCGAGCCCCGCACCGCCGGTCGCGAAAGCAGCCCACACGATGGGGCGCACGGCCGAGCGAGAAGGACGCAGCGCGCGTTCTGCGATCGGCTGCGGCGGCTCGATGGCCACGGTGCGCTCTTCTCCCTCCTGGACTGTAACGCTCTCCCAGCTATCCGCAGGCGCGCGACGCATCACCGCTACGACGTGCGTTCCGGGGTCGAGGGCAATCGCGGATCGGAGCGCGTCCCTGGACACGACCCGGCCGTCCAGGCGCACCTCGTTGGCAAGGTCGTCCTCGCGCAATGCGATGCGAATCGACGGCACCCGGTGTTGCAGCACCTCGTTTTCGGCGCGCGCATCCGCCGCTGCTCTGCGAAACGGCTCGCTGGTCTCGTCGGCGGCCACCTTCATCGCCCGGGCGTAGGCTTCGCCGGCCTCGACGAGACGCCCTAGCTTCTCGAGCGCGCGCGCCTCCATGAGGGCCAACGTAGGCGCCTTGATGAGATCGTAGGCCCGACGATAGTGCTCGCGAGCTCGTTCCCAATCTCCGTCATCGAAATATCCCGCGCCGCTTTGCGCGATGGCCCGCACCACGTCGCGCTTTGCCTGCGAGGGAACATCGGCTGCGGCCGACGTCTTGGCCGCCATCGAGAGCCCGATCAAGACGACGGTGAAATGTCCCGCCCTCATGGCTCAAAAGCCAAAGTCCATGGCGCGCGCCGATCCCGGTCGCGCGGGTCGCGCCTTGGCGACGTGCGCGGGGACTGAGGCAGAAGTAGCAGGGGTGCCCTTGGGCGCCCTTTCGACGATCCGAGTCCCAGCCGTGGCTCCGCCCTGGATCGCGGTCGCAGGAGCCGGGAGGGTGCGCGTAACGTCCAGACCGGTTGCAGGCTGCGCTGCGAGGGCGTTCGGCGTACTTGCGGCCGCAAGAGCGGTCGGCTCCGGCGCCGAGCGGGATGCTCGAAATCCCAACTGGAGGAGGATCAATGCAGCGGCGACTCCCAACGTCAGCCAGCGACTTCGCTTGCTCGTGGCCGCGAGGGCGTGGCGCCATCCGACAGCGGTTTGGGTGCGTCCGGGTGCAACCTCGGATTGTTCGACGGTGGGGGTCGCAGAGATCGCGGGAATGGATTCGAACGATCCCCGCATCTTGTCGGGCGATGGCTCGGTGAGCCATGCCGTCTTGACCGACGTTCCCGAAATGTCCTCGAGGACCCCCATCTTGAATACCCACGCGGCCAGAGCGCATCCCAGCTCTCGACTCGAAGACCACCGATCTTCGCGTCGTTTGGACAGACCGTGCTCGATGACCGCCCAGAGCTCGGCATCGACCCCGCCGATTCCGACGAGCGACATCGCCGGATCGTCGACGATGGCCCGCAGCAGCGCGGGACAATTGGCGGCTTCCCACGGTAGCTTGCCCGAAATGGCCTCGTAGAGGGCCACCGTGATGGCCCACAGGTCGGCGCGCGTGTCCTCTTCCTCACCAAGCGCCTGCTCGGGGGACATGTAAGACGGTGAGCCAAGAAGGACGCCCACAGCCGTGAGGTGCGATGACGAGCCCTCGAACTTGGCGATACCAAAGTCGACGACCTTCGGCTCGATGCAGCCTGCGTCGTCCCGGGCCAGAAAGATGTTGTCTGGCTTGAGGTCACGGTGAATGATGCCCCGCGCATGGGCGCAGTTCAGCCCGGCAAGAATGGGCAAGAGCATGCGCACGGCCTGCGCGGCCGTGAGAATGCTCTCGCGCTCAAGCAAGTCGCGCAGACTCTCGCCCTGCAGAAGCTCCATGGCCAGGAAGGGATCGCCCTGCTCGGTCAACCCGAAATCGAAGACGCGAACGATCGCCGGATGGCGAAGCGAAGCCGCCGCCTTGGCCTCGAGCAACAGCCTCTCGGCCAACCCCGCGCGAGGCGGGTTGGAGCGCAGGAGCTTGAGCGCCAGAGGAGCATCGAGCAGCTCGTTGTGCGCCCGCCAGACGGTCCCCATCGCGCCAAATCCAATGGGCGCCTCGAGCCGGTAGCGCTGGGCGATGACGGTCCCTGCCTCGTAGTCCACACGTGGAATCGGCGACTCGAGCACGGAGTCCGTCGGTGATTCAGTCGGTAAAGACATGGGCAACAACGTGATGGAGCAACAACGATGCCGGACGCCGTGCGCCTAAGTCCACGGGCATGGAGCCCGCAGCGGGCCGCGGTGTGTACAGACGGCACGCCCGAGAAGCGAAGGTGGCCTTTGGTCCGAGGGACCCGCATGCTTCTGCTTCGCAGTGAGCGAGCTTCCAATGTCAGTAGTAGCCGAACTTGATCGCCAGCTGGGCGCCCGGCCCGCCGACGTCGGCGTTGGTGAGCTTGTCCTCGAGCTTCACGCCAACCACGAAGCGGTAGTACACGCCCACACCGATCCGCATCCACCGGACGACGTTGACGTCGGCCCCGATCTCTGGCTGCGCAAGGTAGAACGAGCTGTTCGTATAAGTGGCCGGTGCGCCGGTCGCCAACGGGGTCACCTGGTAGCCGACCGAGCCGCCTCCCAGCAGAACCCCAAATGTGGGGTGCACGAGCCAGTCGGGCGACAGAATGTAGGCAAACCAGAATCCACCTTCACCGAACTTGATGGTGTGCGCTCCCGCTCCGAGCTGAGCGGATGCAGGCATGTCCACGTCGTTGGCCAAGCTGAACCCAGCGGCTCCGAGCACGAAGCGACGCCTGAGGACGGCACCTCCGCGAGCGCCGAGGAGCAGGCCCGTCGAGCCGGCCATGCGCGTCACTCCGATGATGGGGGCACCGTAGCCGACCAGGCAGTCGCACGTACAAGACGTGGGCGACGGCGCGGAGAGCGTATGCGGCGGACCGTCTGTCCCCCCGGCGAGCGTGGCCGGCGGCCCCTCTGCAGCAGCGACCGAGCCGGTCGAGAGAATCGCGATGGGAATAGCAAAAGCTACCGCACACTTGCCCCTGGGTTTCATTGGGTACGGAAGCTAGTCTGTTCCAGCGGCTCGATATGACGGACTTTGTGCCGGGTCAGACGAAAAACGAGCCCGTGTGCCTTCGAAACGCCTGGCCCTCGCGGTTACTTGGCGTGCGTGGCGCACGGGAAGCGCTTGGCGTCCCAGGTCGGCGCTGGCACGCCGCTCTTGAACCCCAGGTTGTCGAAGTGGCGACGCGTGGACACCTGCAGGGCGGTGTGGGTGTAGGCGAACGTGAGATCGACGCCCGAGTGATAGAGCACGTCACCATAGGTCACGGTCACCGGACCCACTGGCACCGTCGAGCTCGGCAAGTCCGCGCAACCCGACGGTTGCCCATCGATGAACAGGTACACACGCTTGGACGACGCGTATGCCTCGAGCTTGGTGGCCTTGTCCATGCCTCCGTGCTCGCCCACCTCGCCCACCGGCGTGAGGCTGACGATCTTGGTGGCATCGTTCGGATCGAGCACGTGGTGCAGATCGTACCTGGGGCACTGATTGTTCACGTCCCAATACTGATGATCGCAGGCCTGCACTTCGTACGTGTTGGGCCATCCTCCGAACGTTTGGATCACGATCGAATTGCCCTTCTGCATGTTGATCTGCACCGGGACATCTTGATCGGAGATCAGCATCTGCGGATAGCGGCGACCCGTCGAGAAGGTGTCGACCGTCATCGTCGTGTAAAGGAAGGTGTCGGCGGAAAGCTGCGCCTTCTTGCTGGGGGTCAGTCGAAACTTGCCGTTCACGTCGGCGCCGACGTCGCCGAAGTTGGCCCACAGCTCGCCCAGCATGGGCGCGAACGCCCAGCGATCGGTCTCCACGAACATGAACGACAAATCCATGGTGTCCGACTTGCGGCGGAACTGCTGCCAGCAGTTGCCGTCGAGCGCGCCGCACAGCGTGTCCTTCATCGTGCCCATCGCATTGGCGTCCCCGAAACCCTCGAACCAGTCGAGATTGGGCTTGGGACCCGGCGCGATCTGAATGAACGTTCGAGCGATCGGCTTGGGATTCATTCCCGCGGCGTGTTGTCCGTTGATATAGACCTCGCCCGTGGGTGACGCCGCGCGAAGCTGGTCGAGCGTCAGCCACGGCGGATACACGTCGCGCGCGGGCTCGGCGCTGGCTCCGAAAAACCCCTGGTAGGGGCAGCCGTCGGCCAGGGCCTCGACCACCAGCGTCGTCGGCGCGTTAATACCCGCCCAGTGCAGATTGTAGACAGGCTGCTCGTCACCCTGGATCCGGGCGCGGTCGAAGCGAGCCTTGCCGACGGCGAGCTCGTCGTGCGAGCGACCGCAGGTGTTCTGGTAGAAGACGCGCATCAGCGGCTGGGTGTCGGCCGCCGCAGCGCCGAGCACCTGGAACGCCGTCTCGGTTTTGCCGCGCAGCGTCGCCTCAGCGCCGTCGACGTAGTAGTAGCGGGTCACCCAGATGTTATCGACCTTGGTGGTCGTGTAGACGGCGCGGGATCCGGCGCCGGCCGCTGGAACGTAAAAAACGATGCCGTCGTCACGCCATCCTTGTGCGAGCAACATCGTGCGCTCGGTCTCGGAGGTGACGTATTTCTTGGCGCGGGACTCACCCCAGCGGGCCGTGATGCCCAAGTAGTCGCAATCGTTGTCGCTGTTGGGTGCCGAATCTCCCATGGCATAGACAGGGGTTCGTCCGGCGCCGGCCGTCGTGTACACGTAGCCGAGCGTCGCCTCGGGCAGCGTGCGGGTGTACCCATCGACCTTCACGCCGTCGACCAGGGTATTGAAGCTGAGCCCCTGCACCGGCTTGGCTGCGTCCTGATTCGTCAACGGCGCCTGACGATCGCCCGCGCAGCGGTAGATGGCGTTCTTGATGGTCACGTGCCCACCGGCGTCGGACGCGATGTCTTTGTCGTCGGGTAAGGCATACACGCGATAGTCGCGCGCGCCATCGACGGGTTCGAACGTGATGTTCACGTTGTCGTCGCTCGACGTCGCCAGCACATTGGCGACCTTCGGCAGCGCCGGCAGTGCCGTCTTGACGTTGACTTCCATTCCATTGGTCCCGGGCGGGCCCATCATGGCCGCGCCTCCGACGCCGCTACTGCCTCCGGCGCCGACCACATTTGCGCCGCCGGTGCCGGCGACGTTTGCGCTGCCGCCCATCGCGGCCGTGCCTGCGGTTTCTCCACCGGGGTCGCCGCCACTCGTCTCGCCCACGACCGCCGAGCTACAAGCGGCCTGCCCAACGAACAGCGCGGCAGCGAATGCGCGAAGCGCGCTCCGGGTGATGCTGATTGCGATGGGCATGTTGCGTTGAGACGATCGACTCATCCGACTCCTCATTTCTCGCGTGGCGCGCAGAGATCTCGCCCTATACGCAGATCAATCTTAAACAATGCCCCTCGAGATGGCTCTGCACTTTGCCTCGAATCGTGGTGCACTAACGTGTCTCCAATCACGTTACATGTTTTCGTGTTGGATGGATCTACGCTGGCGGGATTCCAACGGCCTCACTTGAAGGCGAGCGTGGGTGCATTACCCACAGCAGCACCGATTGGAGGTTGCAATTCGCGTGACTCGGTATCCTTTCTTGCCCGACATACGCGAAACGCCCCTGGCCAGGAAATTTCTGATCCTGGTGTCCAGGCGTCCTCGCGGTTCAAGCCTCCGAATTACTCGAGGTTGACCTGGGTCAGGCCGATGCCGAACGGTGTCTTCTCTGCGGCCAGGAACTCGTCGAGCTCGCGCGCCGCGCGCGAGGCCAGGGGATGACGCGTCGCTTCGTAACAGCGCGAGCGCCAGGACAGCACGCTGAGCCGCCACGGGACGAGCGGCTCGAGCCCGGACAGTGCTTCCACGCACGCTTGCTCGAGAGGAAGCTGCCCGGCGGCGACGAGCATCGAATCGATGCGCATCTCTTCTTCGAGGTGAACGACGAAAGGCTCCTTGATGGCGGTGTAGACCCGGGCCGCCGCGTCGGGATTGATCAGCGCCAGATCGGCGGCGAGCTCGACCGTGTGACGCATGAGAACGGGCCACGGCCAGGGATCGATGCGATGGAGCGCGAACGCCGACTCCAGAGCGGACAGTGCCTCGTCGACCTTGCCTTGCCGCTCAAGCAGACGCGCCAGAATGGCGTCGGCTTCGACGGGCTCGGTCGGCCGCAACCTGTCCACGTATCCCGCGGCCTCCGCGTCCCCCGCATCGGCGAGCATCTCGGCGACGATCGCCAGCTCGGTCGGATCCTCGGGCTCACGGCTTTGCGATTTCCAGGTCGCCAGCGCATCCTGCCAGTGTCCTGCAAGGTACTGTCCCTCGGCGATCGCGCGCGCCTTCTGGGCGAGCTTGAGGCCCGGCGGCAGCTCACCGCTCTCGGTTTCCGAAGCGCGGAACGTGATGCGGTCATCCTCGACGCGATCCCACGCCAGGTCGCCGCCGATGGCGGGGCGCCCTTCTCCCCTTGCCCGCGCCGTCGCCAATATCTCCGTTGGATCGAAGCCCCCCGAGCCATTGGCCGCCCGAGCGAAGGCGAACTCGACGACGTTTCTGTCATCGGTGTTCAAAGAAGGCTCCTGCTCGGCGATGGCCTTCGCCAGCGACGGTCCGGCCAGGAAATGACCGAGCAGCCCCTCGAGATCGACGGCGCGCCACGCGTTCGCGAGCGCAGCCTTGTAGGGCTCTTCGGCGATCTTGGCGCGCAGGGCGGTCGCCTCGAGATCGACCGGCTCGCGCGACGCAATGAGAAGCAAGTCCTTGGCGCCGAGCTCCCAGGTCGTGACCGAAGAGAACGCCGAGGACAGGGTCGCGTAGATCTTGCGAACGGTGCCCGGGTCGACCTCGTAAGCCTGCACCCACTGCAAAAACAGGCCGCCGCTTTCGAGGCGCGCGGCGACGGCATCGTAATACTCGCGGGTGAACAGGCTGGCGATGCCAGCCCGGTACGGATTCGACGGCTCCGAAAAGACGAGATCGTACTTCGCGTGCGTGGTGAGCAGGACCTCGCGCGCATCGCCCAGCACGACGTGCACCTTCGGATTGTCGAGGACGTTGCGGTTGACGACCGCACAGTCGCGGGCCACGCGCAGGATCGCGGGCTCGAGCTCGACCACGTCGACCTGGCGCATGTCGGGGATGGCGCCCAGCCAGCCCGCGCTGCTGCCGGTGCCCAGACCGATGACGAGCGCACTCGTCGGGTGCGGGTGCAAAATGGCTCCCAGGATACCGCTCATCACCTGGGTGGGAGCGTCGCCGCGGACGTGCCCATCCACCTTGCCGTTGATGACGAACGAGAAACCCACGCGCTGGTCGAGCGCCACGCTGCTCTCCACACCGTCCGCTTCCCACCGCACGCTGCGGCGTTCGGCATTCGTCCAGTTGCGCCACGCATTGCGCGATGAGGTCGCCTCCGCCGGAACGCGACCGACACCGATAGGACTGTGACGCCAGACCGCGGTCGGTCCCTCGGCGCGCAAAAGAAGCGCCACCATCGAGGCGATGCCGACGGGGACGATCATGCGGGCGAGATTCCTCGCCCCGGGCGCCGAAAGGAAGGCCGCACCCAGACCGAGCAGGGCGAGCACTCCTGCCACGGCACGCCAGCATCCGGGCGCTCCCAGCCAGGGCAAAAGAACGAACCCTCCCAGCAGCGAACCGGCAATGGCACCGGCGGTGTTGGCGGCATAGGCAAGGCCCGTCTCCCGACCGACGGAAGTGCGGCCAGGGCCGAGCAGGGCGATCAACATCGGGAATTGAAGCCCGGCGATACACGCCGCTGGCAACACGACGAGCGCGGTGACGAACGACCAACCGAGCACCTGCCCGCCAAATCCCATGATCCCGAGCGACCGCAGCCCGAGGGCGAAGGTCGCGATGCGGTCGCCCAGCGCCAACGGAATGCCGATGAACGACGCCTCGAGCAACGAGGTCAACGAGAAGGCAACGAGCGACGGCTCCCGATCCTGGCGCAACGATCCATAGAGCGCGCCGCCCAACCCGATGCCGAACAGCGCCACCGCGAGAATGAGGCCGAAGGTAAAGACCGTCCCTCCGAGAAGCGGCCCCAGCATGCGATACCAGACGATCTCCATGACAAAGAAGCAGAAACCCACGATGCCCGCGGCCGCCACGACGAAACGCCTGACAATCGCACTGCGCGCGTCGTCGTGGAGCCGCTCTTGCTCTCGCGGCCATTCATCGGCGTGCTCGCGCCGGGCGCCGCGGGCCATCGAGAACGCAGCGAGGCTCACCAGGACATTGACGCCGGCGGCGATGAGCAGCGTGCGACGGGTTCCCACCGCTTCGAGGAGCCAAAAGGTCGCGCACAAACAGCCGACGACGGCTCCCAGCGTGTTGATGCCGTAGAGCCACCCTATCCGCCGACGCCCGAGGTCATCGTCGGTCTCGACGGCGCGTGGTTTGAGTGCTTCACGTTTCGGAAGTGCTCTCCACGATAGCCGACGGGCAGGCGTCAGAGGGCGTCGAGCCACGCCGCGTCGGGCGGCCCGGCGAGCGTCCGGCCGCCCGCGAACAGCGTCGGCGTCGCGACGGCCCCGGCGCGCAGCGCGTC
>JBBSDY010000064.1:0-10628 GCA_038240245.1 Polyangiales bacterium | reverse complement strand
CGACTGGTTTGCCTTCAACAAGCGCTACACGCACAGCGAGATCGCCGCCTTCTTCATTCGCTTCGCCAAGACTCTGAAAAAGCGCGCACCCCAGGTGCAGACCATCTGCTGCTGGGGAACGCGAGATCCCGCGACCAAGAAGCTCAAGCACTTCGACGATCTCGCCCCGATGCTGGAGCACGCCGACATCTGGTCGGTCGACAAGTACCTGTCGCTTCACTACGGCTGGCCCTTCAACGTTTTTGACAAGGGAGACATCTACAATTCATACATGCGCTACGGCGTCGCCAAGATATGGGACGAAGTAAATTTCATCTACGACGCGTTCGTCAAGTCAGCCGGTCAGAAAAAGCCGCTCGAGATTTGCGAGTTCAACGCCGACGGCGACGTTGCCGGGCGTCGCGATCAAGCCGCGCTGCTGACGGCTTTTTACCGGCGCGTCATCAAAGACAAACCCAAGTTTCTGAAGGCCATCACCTACTACCAGTTTCGGGATCGCGGGCGACTGGGCCTCGAGCAGGAAGATCCCAACGCCGGTGGAGTTGGGATCCCATCGAGCTTTCTCGGTGAGTACCGGCGCCTTCTCGTCGAAGAGCGGCACTTCTCTCGCCGAGAGACCTGGACGCCGCTCGGACGGTCGAGCGCGCCAATCATGTCCTACCGCGCCGCCGACGACGCGGAGGGTATCGGCTGGCGCGTGAGCGTGCCCCGCGACGCGAGCTTCTTCGAGCTCAAGCTGCCGAAGGATCTGAACCTGCTCGTGCGCGTGGGAAAGCGCTGGTTTTACAAGCGGCCGGGGACCGAGTGGGTCGATGCCACCGACGCCGCACGCAGCGCGGGCTCGCGGGTCGAGGTCGCGATCTTTGCTCCACCGCGCGACGGAACGAATCCGGGCTCCGGACGCGGGTTCCGCGACTCGGTCCAGACGCGGCTCTCGTCGACCCCCGGCGTTCGGGCTCGAGGTCCGTGGTGAAGCGAAGGCTCGAGCGATGACGCAAGGCTCTCCCTTCGAGTGGCCCGACGGTCTGCGCGCCGCCGTGAGCCTCAGCTTCGACGACGCGCGCACGTCGCAGATCGACCAGGGGATGTCGCTCTTGAAGGAGCTCGGCGTACGCGCAACGTTCTACGTCAACCCCGGTCGCGTTCGCCGGCGCGTGGAAGGCTGGCGCAAGGCGTATCTCGAAGGACACGAGATCGGAAACCACTCGCGACACCACCCGTGCAGCGAAAAGCACGAGTGGTCGCGGGAGCACGCGATCGAAAACTACACCTTGTCGCAGATGGACGAAGAGCTGGTCGGCTGCAACGACGACGTGCACGAGCTGCTCGGTGTGCGCCCGCAGACATTTGCCTACCCGTGCGGACAGACATTCCTCGGGCGCGGCGCCGACCAGACAAGCTACGTTCCTCTGATCGCCGATCGCTTTTTGGCCGGACGCGCCGTCGGAGCTGAAACGAACGATCCGGCTTCTTGCGATCTGGCTTGTCTGAACGCGGCGAGCTTCGACGAGCGATCGCTGTCGGATGTCGAACACCTCATCGAGCGCGCTCTCGACGAGAGAAGCTGGCTCATTTTTTTCGGTCACGACATCGCAGAAAAGCCGGGCAACATGGTCACCGAAACGGGCCCCCTGGCCGATCTCTGCCGCTACCTGACCGATCCCAAGCGAGGCATCTGGCTCGACACGGTCGAGGCGGTGGCCACACAAATCACCAGAAAACGCTAGCTTGAGCGCCCCGCTTGGCGCCGTGGTGCTTTTCATCCAGACTAGCGGCCCCGCACCGCCCCCAGCCGTTTCATGGACCTACTTTACTTCGTCATTCTGATCTCGGCGCTCATCTTCGTGCACGAGCTCGGCCACTATGCGTGGGCGAAGATCTTCGGCGTCAAGGTCATCACCTTTTCGCTCGGCTTCGGTCCCAAGATCCTGCGCATTCGCGGCAAGGAGACGGAATACTGCGTCGGGCTCATTCCGCTCGGCGGGTTCGTGAAGATGCTCGAGGAGAGCAAGGCCGAGCCCGTCTTGCCGGAAGATCGCAAGCGAACGTTCGAGTCTCAGGCGCTCTGGAAGCGCGTGGTGATCGTGTTCGCCGGGCCGACGATGAACCTGATCTTCCCCGTGGTGCTCTATTTCTCGGTCTTCGTCGGAGAAAGAAACTTCCTTCCGCCGACGATCGGCGTGGTCCTTCCGGGGCACGCCGCCGACGGCAAGCTTCTGGCCGGTGACCGCATTCTGGCCGTGGACGGCGAAGAGATCGGCACCTATGCCGAGCTCTCCCGCGCGGTGCAAAAAAGCCCCGGGCGCGAGCTCAATCTCAAGGTGTTTCGCAACGCTGGCTACGTCGACGTTGCCGTCACACCCGAAGAGGTCAGCGAGCACCGCGAGCTCGACTTGGTCGAGCGTGTCGGCAAGCTATACATCTCCCCCAGCCTCCCGCGCGCCGTCAGCGGCGTGCCCCGACCCGACTCCGCGGCGTACCGGGCGGGACTGCGCACGTTCGATCTGGTCGTGATGGTGGGCGGCAAGCCCATCCGGCGGTTCGTCGATCTCGACACCGCTCTGCGCGACAACCACGGCGAGAACATGCCCATCACGTTCTTGCGGCCCAAGGGGGTCGAAAACGCGCTCGGAGGTCTGGCTGATTTTGCCGTCTTCGAGCCCGGCGTCGCCAACCTCACGCCCGATCCGTCGGCCGGCGATCTTTTGTCCCGCACGGGCATCGAGCTCGCCGACCTCTACGCGGCGTTCGTGCCCGATGGCGCCCTGCGGCAGGCGGGTCTGATGCCCGGCGACAAGGTGACCGATCTCGACGACGTAGCGCTGCCCGCGTGGTCGGTGTTCAAGGAGCGCCTACTCAGTGCGCCCGATCAGCCGCACACGCTGGGCTGGCTGCGCGACGGCCGGCGCATGAGCGGGACCATCCAGATGCGACGCGAGCAGTGGACCGACGACAACGGGCAGCACTTCGACCGCTACGTCATGCGTACCACGCACTGGATTCCTTCCGCGCCCGAGGCCTTCGTCGAGAACCCTCGCCCCATCCGGTACGCCCTGCGGAGCGCCTTCGAAGAGACGGCCGATGTGATGCGGTTCATCGGCGTCGGCATCCTGCGCCTGGCCGAAGGTCGCATCAGCCTGTCGTCGCTTTCGGGACCCATCACCATCTACGACGTCGCTGGCGAGGCCGGCGCCCGCGGCACCGACTACTTCGTGTGGGCAATGGCCCTCATCAGCATCAACCTCGGCCTCCTGAACCTCTTGCCCATCCCTGTGCTCGACGGGGGACACCTCCTGTTCTTCGCCATCGAGGGCGTCCTGAGACGGCCGCTCCCGCTGCGCGTGCGCGAGGTGGCAAGTCTCGTGGGGATGAGCGTGCTCTTCGTCTTGATGGGAATCGCGTTCAAAAACGACGTCGATCGCAAGTGGGATGTCATCGTGGGACAGTTTCGCGAGCTCTTCGGCTAAAAAAAAGCGCATCGTCATGCCCATCAAGCTCGAGCCGTCGGCACGGAGCATCGCTGCCCACGTCTTCGAGAGGGCCCGCGGCGAGAACGCTTTCGCGGCGCCCGTGCTCGACGCCGCGCTCGAGCGATACCCCGAGCTCGATCCCCGTGATCGCGCGCTGGCGACCGAGCTCACCTACGGCACCCTTCGCACCGCCCCCTACGTCGAGAAGCGCCTCTTGCGACACGCCCAGCGCGGCCTCGACAAGCTCGACGGTCTCGTGCGCGCGCACCTCTTCGTCGCGGGCTACCAGATTCTCTTTCTCGAACGCGTCCCGGCGTTCGCCGCCGTCTCCGAAGCGGTACGGCAGATCGGCGCGGCGCGCGGCAAGCGCATGGGGGCATTTGCGAACGCCATCCTGCGCCGTCTTTCCGAGGAGCCCGCAGGCGACAAGCGCGAAGCTCTCGAGACGGCATTGCAGGAGTCGCTGCCGGCGTGGCTTCGCGGGACGCTCGTTCGCTCGCTGGGTGAGGCTGGAGCGGCGGCATTCCTCGGGGGATCGGGCACGCCGCCGATTGGTCTGCGGTTGCGGCTCGGCGAGGACCGAGCGCTCTGGCTCGAGCGACTGCGCGTGGCGGTGCCCGGAGCCACCTTCGAGCCAGGCGCGGTGTCGCCTCTCGCCATCCTCATGCGACAAGGAAGCGATCCCGAGAAGCTCGCGGCCTACCGCGAGGGACAGATCGCCATCCAGGAAGAGGGCGCGCAGCTCATCGCGCTCTCGCTGGGCGCCGGCCCGGGTGAGATCATTCTCGACGCGTGCGCGGGCCGGGGCAACAAGGCCGCCATCCTGGCCGAGGCCGTTGGATCCGCGGGCGGAGTCGACGCCGCCGACCAGCACCCCCAAAAATTGGCGCGCCTGGTGACCGAGCTTTCGCGGCTGCATCTTGCGCCGCGTGCGACCTTCGCCGTGGACTGGAGCGTCGGCCCGGGTGATGTCCCCGCGAGCTACGATCGCGTGCTCATCGACGCGCCATGCTCGGGGGTGGGCACACTCCGCCGCCGTCCCGAGCTCGCCACGCGACGAGAGGGCTCGAGCCTCGCCGATCTTTCCGACCTCCAGACGACGATCCTGGTGGCGGCGGCCGAGCGAGCCAAAGAAGGCGGCGCCATCGTGTACGCGGTGTGCAGCGTGCTGCGCGAAGAATGCGAAGACGTGATCGAACGTGCAACCCTGCGCGCGCCATGGCTCGCCCCGTGCCCATTTGTCGGTGCGCCCGCCCGCAAGCTGGCCGGCGATTCTGCCGTGCTCCGTCTCACGCCGCAGGAGCACGGAACGGACGGCTACTTCTTGGCCTCGCTCGAGCGCCGCCGGTCGGGATGAGGCGCTCGCCTTTCCGGCTAACCAGCGCATATCCCTTGCATCCTGGGCAGGAAACAATCACGGTACGGCCCATGTTTTCCGAAGCTCGTCTGTCGGGGGTTTATACGGCGCTGATCACGCCGTTTTCGCCCGATGGCTCGGCGGTCGACACCGGCGCGCTCGACGCCTTGGTCGAGGCACAGATCGCCGGGGGCGTGTCCGGCCTGATCCCATGCGGGACGACGGGAGAGTCTCCCACCTTGTCCGAGGCCGAGCAGCGCCTCGTCATTCAACGCACGGTGCAGATCACGCGCGGCCGAGTCCCGGTGATCGCCGGAGCCGGATCGTTCTCGACGCACAAGACCATCCACGCCTGCCAGGCCGCGCTCGAGGCGGGAGCCGACGGCGTGATGATCGTCATGCCGTACTACAGTCGGCCGACCCAAACGGGACTGATCGAGCACGTCCTTGCCGTGGCCACCGCGGTGAAGGGGCCCATCGTCCTTTACAACATTCCCGCTCGCACCGGTGTCGATCTCGGAGTGGCCGCCACCGAGACCATCTGCGCGCGCGCGCCCAACGTGGTCGGCATCAAGGACGCCACCGGCAACGTGCTTCGCTGCCAGGAGCTCGTTCACCGTCTCGGTGATCGGCTCGTCATCATGAGCGGTGACGACGCGTTGACGTTGGGCATGATGGCCTGCGGCGCGCGCGGGCTCATCAGCACCACGTCCAATCTTTTGCCCAGGCCAGTCAGCGAGGTTTGCCGTCTGGCGCTCGCAGGCGAGTGGAGAGAAGCGCGACGGACCCATTTCGCTCTCTTGCCGGTCTACGAGGCCATGTTCATCGAGGCCAACCCCGGCCCGCTGAAGTTCGCGCTCTCGCTCTCCAGCGCCGTGAGCGCCGCGGTGCGCCTGCCGCTGGTCACGCCCAGCGACGAGTCGCGTGGCAAGATCGCAGAGGCCATGCGACGCTACCGGGAGGCCACATGAGGATCGCTCTGCACGGCGCCACCGGTCGCATGGGCAAAGAGATCGTGCGCCTTGTGCACGAGAATCGCGAGCGAGGCGATCAGATCGTGGGCGCCATCGCTGCCGCCGATGCGCCCGAGCAAGGCTCCGACATCGGCGAGATCGCGGGCATTGGGCACCTCGGAGTGTCGGTCACCGCGGACCACGCCGTCGGGCTCCTCGGTGCAGATGTGGCCATCGATTTTTCGGGTGCGGGCGCCATCACCGCCCTGGCACGGGCGGTCAAGCGGGCCAAGGTGGCTCTGGTCAGCGGAACCACGGGCCTCGACGCCACGGGCGCGGCCGCCCTGAGCGATCTTTCCGAGGTCGCACCCGTACTCTGGGCCGCCAACATGAGCCTGGGCATCGAGGCGGTTGCGCAGATGGCGCGCATGGCCATCGCCGCTCTCGGCGACGACTACGACATCGAGATCGTCGAGACCCATCACCGCCACAAGGTCGACTCTCCCAGCGGCACCGCCCTGCGGCTCGCCGAGGCGATTCGCGAGGCGCGACCCGATCTGGTGCTTCGTCACGGGCGCGAAGGCGCCGCCGGCCCGCGCAAGAAGAGCGAGCTCGCCGTCATCGCGCTCCGTGGTGGCGACGTGATTGGCGATCACACCATCCACCTCATGGGCCCCAGCGAGAGAATCGAGATCACCCACCGCGCGACGCAACGCGATCTGTTCTCGCGGGGCGCCCTTCGGGCCGCCCGATGGCTCATCGGCAAAAAGCCGGGCCGCTACTCATTGCGTGATCTTCTGGGCTGACCCACGCGTCGTGCTCGTACGGTCAGGGTCATGCTAGAGCCCGACGACACGCATCGCTTGACCACCGAGCTCGAGACGGCGCTCTTGCGCGAGCTGCGCGCGAGCTACCACGATCTCAACGCCGCTTATTTCAAGAGGGGGCTGCGACCAGCGGAGATCAAGCTTTCCGACAATGCGCGACGGCTCGGTCAGTGGGAGCCCGAGCGGCGTTGCATCGAGATGGCGCGCTCGCTTTTGGCGAACAAGCCGTGGGGTGTGGTGATCGAGGTTCTCAAGCACGAGATGGCGCATCAGTACGTGCACGAGATCCTGGGGCGTACCGACGAGCCGGCACACGGCCCCGCCTTTCGAGAAGTCTGTGATCGCTTGGGAATCGACGCGCGCGCCGCGGGAATGCCCCACAGCGTCGACGGCGCTGGAGCCGGCGCGGTCGACCATCGGCAGGAGCCCCTCAAGATCCTGGAGCGCGTCTCCCAGCTTCTCGCGCTCGCCCAGAGCTCGAATGTCCACGAAGCGCAGGTCGCCACCAGCCTCGCACAAAAGTTGATGCTCAAATACAACCTCGACTCCGCTGCGCTCGGCACACGGCACGGCTATCACTTTCGTCACCTCGGTGTGCCCTCGGGGCGCATCATCGAAAGTGAGCGGCTGCTGTCCGTTCTTCTGGGCGAGCACTTCTTCGTCGAGGTGATATGGGTCCCCGTCTACCGGCCGTTCGAGAACAAGCGTGGCCAGGTTCTCGAAATCTGCGGCACGCTCCCCAACCTCGAGATGGCAACGTACGTGCACGCGTTTCTCTCGGCCGCAGCCGAAAGGCTGTGGACCGAGCACAAGCGCGCCCACGGCATCACCAGCAACCGCGACCGCCGAACCTACCTCGCCGGCGTGATGGAAGGCTTTCGCGAGAAGCTCGAGGCCGAAACCAAAAAGCATCGCGAGCACGGCCTGGTCTGGGTAGGCGACGCCGATCTCGAAGCTTACTATCGAAAGCGTCACCCGCACATTCGCCACACCCGAACGGCGGGGCAGCGACGCACCGAGGCCCACGGCGCAGGACGTAACGCAGGAAGACGCCTGGTGCTGCATCGCGGGATCTCGGGCGAAAGCGCGGCGCGCCAGGGCGGACCCAGGCTCCTTCCACCGCGTCGAAGTTGACGACGGGGCAACGCGCTCTTGCTGCACCGCATCGTTGTGGAATAGCTGGCACGTCGAGAATTCGGTGTTCACCCGCAGGACGCAATCGCGATAGAGCGCAACTCGCCCTCGGAGCATGCGTCGCGTCTGCAGATCGGTCTCGCTGTCGTGCTGGTCGTCCCGTATGGTGGAGCGCATGAATTGCGCGACTCTCTTCGCCGGCATCGTGGTGCTTTCGTCCTGCGGCGTCACGACCAACCACGTGGTCGCCACCGATCCCGACGGCAGCATCGTCCAGGCGATCGATTGCCGGCCGGATCACCCCGAGAAATGCCAGCAGCGCGCCGAGCAACTCTGTCGCCCGTTGGGCGGCGCTCCAATCGTCTTGCGCCCCCTCGCGCAAAACGGCACCGACGGCAGATGGTCGATGACGGTCCGCTGCACCGCAGCGGCCCCGCGGTGACCTAGCTGTCGTTCCCGGCCAGCTAGGCAATCTGACCCGCTGTGGAGCACCAGGGAGGGCTGCGAGACGTACGCCGCCAGCGCGGAGCGGAGAATGGACCGCGTCGATGATGGCAACCTTGAATCCCCAAGAGGCTAACCGCGGCAACTCCTTCTGCTGACACATTGCGCAGCGCTTCCCTTCGCGGCTCGCCTCGATCCACGTCTCAGGGTGGCGGCGCGCCCCAGATAACGGTGCCGCCGCGCAGAAGCACGATGTGGTCCCACGGCTGCGGCGAGCTTTTCGCCGCATCCCACGAGTAGTCGTTGTTCTGCGTGTAGACGTCTTGGGCCGGATCGGGTCCCTGGATTTGCCAGGAGAAATCGGCCGACTCGTTGGGAGAGAGGTTGGTGTGGCTGGGGCTCGCCAGACTAAATTCGATGTACGTGTCGGCGTTGCTCTTGGCGGGCGCGATTGCATTGACCGTCGGTGTCACCGTCATGTCGGATTGCGAGCCGCTCGAGCTGACGTGAGACCAGTTCAGCATGAACTGCGGAGGCTTGGCGAAATCGTTGGTAAAATAATAACGCAGCTTGAGGTCCGAGACGGCCGCCGTGGTCGATCCACCGTTCTTGGCGTGCAGCTCGCACTCGATGTACGGGCTGCGCACGTTCGTCTTCAGGTTGGCGTAGAGAACCTGAAATCCATCGACGGAGCCGGCGTCCGTCGTCGTCACGACGCTGCCACCCGCGCCGGCGCTGCCCGATGCGCCGCCTGATCCGCCTGATCCCGCGCTGCCGCCGTGCCCCGCAGTGCCCGTCGAAGCGTCGCCCTGCGGAGCGCCGCCACTTCCCGCGCTGCCCGATTGACCGTTACCGCCCGATTGACCGTTGCCGCCCGACTGACCATGGCTGCCCGATTGACCGCCGCCACCCGACTGGCCGTTGTTTCCGGACTGGCCGTTGTTGCCTCCACTGCCGGCGCTGTCGCCCGCGGAGCTTCCGCCTGAACCGTTGGTGCTTACGCCCGCCTGACCTGCCGTGCCGGTCGAGGCGCCCGCGGCCTGCGTGGAAGATGGATCGATCTGTTCGCCTTCTGCACAGCCGACCCACGCCAGTGCGGCGGCGATCACCAGAGCTCGTTTCAACATGGGCCGCCTCACGATCGCATGATCTATCAATCGCATGATCTATCACCTGCCGTTCAGCGTCGAGCGATGGCGCCGCTGTGGGAGATTGAAAGTACGACTAGCTCGGCGGTGTGCCCCAGACCACCGTGCCGTTGCGAAGGAGCACGACGTGGTCCCAGGTCGTCACCGTGGTCTTCGATGCATCGAACGAGTAGTCGTTCGACTGCGTGTAGATGTCCGTGCCCTCGTTCGGCCCGTTCATTCGCCAGGAGAAATCCGCGGATTCGCCCGGCGCGAGCGTGGGATGTCCACCAGAGAAACCAAACTCGACGTAGCTGTCGGCCTTCGCCGTTGGCGGAACCACGGCAGCGACCGTTGAGCTCACCGCCATGTCCCCGTTGGATGTCGCCGTCGTGACGTGGGACCACTGGATGGTGACCTTGGGCGTCTTCTTGGGCTCGTCGGTAAAATAGTAGCGGACTTTGAGCTCTCCGATTTGAGCCGCCGAAGATCCCCCGTTCTTCGCGTGGAGCTCGACGGTGACGTAGCTGGTGGTGGCGTGGCTGTCCTCGGCCATGTACAGCACCGAAAATCCCGCGACGAATCCGGCGTCGGACATCGTGACGGGCGACCCACCCGCGCCCGCTGCTCCCGAGGATCCCCCCGCGCCACCGTGTCCCGACCCGCCCGGTGAAGCGTCACCCTGCGGCGCGCCTCCGCTGCCGCTACCCGACTGTCCATTGCTGCCCGACTGACCATGGCTGCCCGATTCTCCGTTGCTGCCGCTCGCCCCGATGACGTCGCCCGCGGAGCCGGCGTTCGTGTCGCCGCCACTGCCGGCGGTCTGATGGGGGCCCCCGATGGTGTGCGGCGACGCAAAATCGATCTCTTCGCCCGCGGCGCACGCACCACACGCCAGCGCGACGCCCAACACGATCGTCTTTTTTTGCATTACTTGCCTCCTGCCTGCGAGCTGCGAATGAGCTGCATGAAGTGATCGGGAGCGAGCCAGCGCCCATCGGCGAAGTAGTCGTAGTTGCGATGGATGCCGGTGCCTTCGCCGAGATCGTTCCACGTCGCGAGGACGAGCAGCTCGGCATCGAGCGATTCTTTCAAGACGCGCTCGAGCAGCTTGGAGCCCTTGACGCAGCGATCGTGCTCGTTGGCCGTTTTGCCGGGGCGATCGCGGTTGACGGCGTCCCATTTCACCATCGCATGATCGATCACGTGACCGTTCAGCGTCGAGCGATGGCGACGCTGCGGGATGTCGAAGGTCATCCACTTGAACTTTCCGTCGGCCGCCTGGGCCATGCCGGGATCGTCGAAGAAGGCGATGT
>JBBSDY010000063.1:0-10676 GCA_038240245.1 Polyangiales bacterium | reverse complement strand
ATCGGGCGCTGGCCGAGCCCGCGTGGGCGCCTTTCAGAATGCACTCGACACCAACGACCAGATCAAGTTCACGTGGCCCGGCATTTTGACAGCAGGGCATACATACGAAGTCGCCCTCTTCGAAGATCACGCGAAGAACCGCACCTGCGCCGGCGACCCCGGCGGTGGCGAGGCCCAGTGGCTCTTTCCCGTGCCGGCGGTCACCGGCGATTTCACATTCAACTTCACCCACAATCCGCGGGTCGCCAGCTGTCAGGACTTTCCCGCGGGACCGATTCCTTGAGCCACCCTGAGGCGTGGGCCTTGCGATCTCGCTGCCTTCCAAGCAGAGTGACTCGAGATGCCCAAGTTTGCAGCCAACCTCACTTTCATGTTCAACGAAGTCGATTTTCTCGATCGCTTCGAAGCAGCATCGAGCGCCGGCTTCCACAGCGTGGAGTATCTCTTTCCCTACGCCTACGAGAAGGCTGAGCTCGTCGAGCGCCTTCGGGCGTACGGGCTGTCGCAAGTGCTCTTCAACCTACCCCCCGGCGACTTCGCCGCCGGGGAGCGCGGCATCGCCTGCCACCCTGATCGCGTGGGCGGGTTCCAGGACGGAGTGGGCACCGCCATCGACTACGCCTCGGCTCTCGGTTGCAGGCAGCTCAATTGCTTGGCAGGCATCCTCGAAGGCGATCCCAACAAGGCACATCGAACACTCGCCAATAACTTGAAGTTCGCCGCCATCAAGCTCGCCGCGGCCGGCATTCGTCTCAACATCGAGCCCATCAACACCATCGACATACCGGGCTTCTTCCTTTGCCGGACAGCCCAGGCGCTCGAGGTCATGAAGGAGGTCGACTCGACCAACCTCTATCTCCAATACGACATCTATCACATGCAGATCATGGAGGGCGATCTCGCCAGGACGATCGAGAAGAACATCGGCAAGATCTCGCACATTCAGCTGGCGGACAACCCCGGCCGGCACGAGCCGGGCACCGGCGAGATTCACTATCCGTTTCTGCTCCCCCTCATCGACAAGCTCGGATACGACGGCTACATCGGCTGCGAGTACAGACCAGCCACTTCGACGGTGGCCGGGCTCGACTGGATCCAGCCGTATCTCTAGATTTCGTCAGGGTCACCGCAGGCACGGCCACCTATTACCATGTAATCATTAACAAAACCGACAATGGTGGCAATTATTAGTAAGGGTTACTATTTTCCCCTGACACACGGCGTTCCACACGACCCACTTTCAATGGGGCGGACGACGCGGGCGCATCGGTTGCACGCTCCGAGCTTGACCCGCAGCCATCTGACGCCGTGGTAATCTGCCGCGCAAGAGCCACCGAAACCGAGAAGAAGCGAGACCATGAAAGATAGATTGCTATGGGGAGTCGTGGGCACCGGAGCAATTGCGGTGGACTTCGTCGAGTCGCTGCAGCGCTCGAGCCGATGCAGCGTGGTCAATGTCTCCGGGTCGTCCCCGGCCAAGGCCCGCGATTTCGCGACCCGCTGGTCGCTGCCTGCGTCGTCATCGTCGTTCGACGAAATGATCGCCGACAAGAACGTGCAAGCCGTCTACGTCGCTACCCCCCACCCTTCCCACGAGGCACAGGCCATCGCTTGCATCGAGGCCGGCAAGCACGTGCTTTGCGAGAAGCCCATGACGATGGACGCCGCCGGGACCGAGCGCGTCGTCGAGGCCGCTCGTCGACGCGGTGTTTTCTTGATGGAAGCCTTCATGTACCGCTGCCATCCCCTCATCGCCACACTGGTGGCGCGATTGCGTGACGGAGCGATCGGCCAGATCCATCACGTGAGGGCCGACTTCGGCTTCAGCGCTCCTCGTGATCCCTCCGGCCGTCTCTTCGCTCCCGAGCTGGGCGGCGGAGGCATCCTCGACGTGGGTGGCTATCCCGTTTCGTTCTGTCGCTTGATCGCCGGCCTTGCGGAAAATAAACCGTTCGCCGAGCCCGTCAGCCTGCAAGCCACAGCGGTGCTGGGACCGACCGGCGTCGACGAGCACGCGGCCGCGCTGCTCACGTTCGCATCTGGACTGACCGCTCAGGCAACGTGCGCCGTGCGCCATGGCGTCGGAACGCAGACCGTCGTGTTTGGCGAGCAGGGAAAGATCTTCTTGCCTGATCCCTGGATCCCGGGAGGTAAACGGCATGCGCTCGAGTCGACCTTCACCATCGTTCGCGAGGGCAAGGACCCCGAAACGGTGACGGTCAAGACCGAGAAGTCGACGTACGCCATCGAAGCCGAGCTCGCCGCCGATACGATCCCCAACACCGAAGCGCCATGGCCCGCGATGACCTGGGCCGACTCCATCGGCAACATGAAGGTCCTCGACGCCTGGCGCGCCGCCATCGCTCGCTAGCCACGATTTTTTGTTAGATGCGCCCCGCGGCGGCGCGGGCCGTCGCCACCGGGGTGGCGCCGCACGGCTTGCTCCAGTCGACGGTCGGGATGAGCAGTCTGCTGAAAACTGCCTGCAAAAGACCGCGCGTTCGCCTCCGGGGAGCGCATTCGACGGTGACGAGACCGAGCCGACCGCTGAGGCTCGCATCGCAGATCTTGCGCGTGAGCTGCTGGATGATGGGCGCGGGCAGCTCGGCAAGCGCGCCCGCGAGAAGCACGCGACCCAGGCCCGAGGTGTTGAGCGCTCCGCCGATCACCATCGCCGTGGCATCGAGCCTGGAGACGAGCCATCGCGGCGCGTCGGGTCGCGCCGCCAGCGATGCCACGACGTCGGCCCAGACCGCGTCGGGTTGTCGCGAGGCCGATGCAAACGCCGCGAGCAGCGCGGGCCGCGAGATCAAGGTCTCGAGGCAACCTCGACCTCCACAACCGCACTGCCTGTCGTTTCCGAGGACGGTTGTATGACCGATCTCGCCTGCCGTCGGAAGCGAGCTGTGAAACACTTGGCTATCCATCACCAGCGCCGCCCCGACACCATCCTCGGAATCGATGAGGAGAAAATCGCGGTCGTCGGTCGCAGCGATATGACCCAGCGCCATGGCGCGGTGCTCTTGCACGAAGCAACCAGGAAGCCCAAGGCTTGCGGGGATACCCGTGCCCAGCTCGGCCGACTCGGTCCAGTGCAAGTTGGGGCTGAGCAAGACTTTGCCCCTAGCTTCGTCGAGCAAACCGGGAAGACTGACGGCGAAAGCCCACAGCGAGCGCGAGCGGACGTCGAGACGCCGCACCGCGGCAGCAAGCTCGGTAAGGAACGCGCGCTCGGAGGTCGGGGTTTTGAAGCTTTCGTCCCACTGATCGCTGGGAGAGCCACCCACCGGCACGGCGGCCAGATCGGTGTGCTTGACGCCGATCTGGATGAGCAGAAAGCGTGGCGTGGTGCGCTCGAGCATCACGCTGCGCCCCGGGCGCCCGGGACGACCATCGGTAGCGAGCGCTCCCTCCTCGAGAACGCGCGCGCCGAGCAGCTCTTCGATGATCAGGCCCGATGTGGGGCGGCTCATGCCCGTTGCTTCCGCCAGTGCCGCGCGCGTCGTCGGGCCTTCTCGAAAGAGCCGATCCAACACGGCCCGTTGGTTCATGAGCCGTAGCGTCCGGGGTACTGCGCGCATGTCTCCCTTTCAGGTAAGCGGAAGTGCCCCAAGAGTCAAACCGTGCCAATGCGCACGCCAAACGGTTGCGTTCGAACGGCACATCGTGCACGGCACACCGCGCTGGCGCTCGGCACAATGAGCTGGGGGCGACACGCGGGAGACTCTTCTTGAACGACCGAAACACGCTCGAAAATGCGATGCGCCGCCTTTTACCTCTGGCTCTCTTGGTCGGGGCAAGCAGCGCTTGCTCCACCGCGCCCGGCTCCGATGCTTCGGGCAACACCGAGAATCAGGGCGGTCAGTCCGCAGTGAGCCACACCGGAAATCCATCGGGCTCGAGCGGCGCTGCCGGCGCTGCGGCCGGTACCCCCATGGCGTCGGCCGGCGCGGCCGGGGAGGGATCTGCCGGCGGCACGGGCTCGACGAGCGGCGACGCGGGCGGCGCGACCATCACATTTCCGGCGGGAGCCGTGGCCGCAGTCTCACTCACCTACGACGACGGGCTCGATCCGCATCTTACCGTGGTGGGTCCGTTGCTCGATGCGCACGGCTTGAAGGGCACCTTCTTTCTGTCGAACTTCGAGGGCGTCGATCACCAGTGGGCGCTGCCCAATCTCAAAGATCCGCTCAACGAGCGGCACCTGGCCTGGCAAGCCATGGGACAGAAGGGACACGAGCTGGCGGCACACACCGTGAATCACCCGTGCAACTCGGCGACCAAGGCGCCCAACTACCACCTGACCGACTACGACATGACGCGCATGGCGACCGAGCTCGACGATGACCTCGCCCGGCTCGAGCGACTCAAATCCGCCACGCCGTTCACGTTCGCGTACCCATGCGCCAGCGACAAGATGGGAATCGGTCCGAGCTCACAGGACTTCGGACCTCTCGTCGCGGCGCGCTTTTTTGCGGCGCGCGGCTCGGACACGCGGATCGCCGATCCCGAGGCGGTCGACCTCTATCATGTGTCGCTGCTCGATGCGCTCGGCAAGACCGGTGACGAGCTTCGCGCGATGGTCGATCAGGCCATCTTACAAAAGGGGTGGCTCGTCTTTCTTTTTCACGGCGTCGGCGCCGATACGACATGCCCCAAGCTCGACTACCAACCGACGGTCTGCATGATCAACTACCTGGTCACTTCGGCCGCGGCACATCAGTCCCTCATCGAATACCTCGATCAGAAGAAAGCCCAGGTCTGGACCGCGACCTTCAAGGATGTCGCGCAGCGCGTGCAAACCCAGCGCCACTGAGCGTATCCCCGAATCCCCAACAGACCACCCCTGTGGAGAAACAACTTCTACTGTCGCGATATTTTTTTGCCGCAGGCGAACTCGGCGCGATCGGGCAATTGGCCTTGACGCTCCTTGAATGGTACCGTTAACATCACAATGGGCTTCCTGGAGTCGAGGCGCGGTCTTCTTCGTGCTCCGAGGTGATTGATGAGACTCGTCGCAGCTTCGCGGTTGATCTCGATCTTCGCCGCTACACTTGCGCTTGGCGCATGCGTCGTCGACGAGTGGAGCGACGAGCCCACAACCGCGGTTCCCGCGGTTAGCGCGACGAACGTGCCGGCGACCGCGACGACCAGGGCCGGTGCGACGCTCTATGCGCCCGAAGACACCGACGCCTCTGCCGCTGATGCTGGCACTCGCACGGCGAAGTCGAGCATCAAGGCCTTCGGAGGCGGAACCATCAGGGGAACCGCCGTTCTCAGGCAGCGTGGCGACGACGTGGTCGTCGAGCTCGATTTGACTTCTTGCTCCGAAGGCTCGCACCTCGTGCAGATTTTTAGCGGCTATTCGTGTGATTCGGTGCAAAGCCAGGGCAGCGTCTGGAATCCACCCCGCGGCGAGAATCTCGGATCGGAAGCGGGAACCATCTCGTGCGGATCCGACAAGAAAGGCTCGCTCACCTTCACCCGCCCGGGTGGCAATCCCCGGACGAGCTGGACGGTCGGAGATCGCAGCCCCACGACCGACGTGACGCGCGGGCTCATCGTCGTTTTTGCCGCCAACGATCCTTCCCAGCGACACGCCTGCGGAGACTTTCTCTGACCGTCTGCTCTGCGTCTCGGCGGGCAGATCTGATAGCGATAACACCGCCTTCGACCCCTTTTGCCCAAGGGGTGGGGCGGCCGCCATCGCACCTGCACTTGACGTTTCGCCTGGGTTAGAACATCAATGAATTCATGCTTCTGGATGGCGCCTCCGACAACCGAACCGGCCGGACAATCGCAGGTTCCGATGGGCCCCTCTCGCTCCGCAACGTTACAACCGCGGCGATAATCTTGTTACTCGTAACAGACTGCCATCATGTGGGAGTGACATGAACGCCACGGTGCGAGACGTCGCCCGCAAGGCGCGGGTGTCGGCGATGACGGTGTCGCGCGTCATCAATGGAAGCGCGTCCGTTCGCCCCGAGACCAAGCGTCGCGTCGAGCGGGCGATCGCCGAGCTCGACTACGTACCCAACAGCGTGGCGCGCGGGCTCATGTCCAGCAAGACCGGCACCCTCGGTCTCATCGTTCCCGACATCGCGAATCCGTTCTTCACCATGATCGTGCGCGGCGCAGAGACGGTGGCCCGCCGCGCCGGTTACCGGCTGCTGCTCTGCAACAGCGAAAACGATCTCGCGTTCGAGCGCGAGTACGTCGAAGAGATGATCTCCCATCGCGTCGAGGGCCTGCTCATCGCGCCCGTGGGTGACAAGTCCAAGGCAAACCTGCTGCCGCTCATCCGCCGCGAGTTTCCCTTCGTGATCATCGATCGATCGATTGCCGGCTTCGACTCCGATCTCGTCCAGGCCGACAGCGTCGGCGGCGCCAAGAAGCTCGTGTCGCACCTCATCTCGATCGGGCATCGCCGCATTGCGATGATCACCCAGCCGGGCGACGTCTCCACCGGTCGCGATCGGAGTCAGGGTTACCGCGAAGCGCTCGAGGCCGCAGGCATCGCGATCGACCCCGCGATCGTCATCGAGACGCCGACCGCCGATCGTGACGGCGGCTACCGGGTGATGAAGCAGGTCCTGGCGCTCGACAATCGTCCGACGGCCGTGTTCGCGATCAACAACCTCACCGCGCTCGGTGCCATCCAGGTCATTCGTGAAGCGGGGATGGTCGTGCCCGACGACATGGGCCTCGCCTGCTTCGACGACGTCGAGCACCTGGCCGTCCTGTCGCCCTTCCTGACGGTGATGAACCAGCCCACCGAGACCTTCGGCACCGTCGCTTCGATGCTCCTGCTCGACCGCATCGGGGGACGCGTGGGCGATTGGCCTCGCCGCGTCATTCTGCAGGCCGATCTCATCGTCCGCGTGTCCTGTGGGGCGAAGCTGCAGACCCCTCGCCATCGCAGCGGCCCCCCCGATGTCCACACCCAACGCGAAGCGGACTGAAGGAGAATTCTCATGCGAAAGTCCAATACGACTTGGGGCCTGATCCTCGTTGCGGCCGTGATCGCTTGCAGCGACTCGTCCGAGACCCCGAGCACCGGCAACAGCGGCGGAAGCAACGGCGGCGAGGGCGGCTCTTCGGCTGGCTTGGCCGGCTCCTCGGCAGGAACGACCGGCGTGGGCGGATCGGGTCAATCTGGTGCGGGGGGCAGCAGCGGCGCGGCAGGCGACAACGTGATGACGGACGCCGGCAGCTCGGGAGCAAGCGGCAGCGCCGGAGCGCCCGGTGACGGCGGTGCTCGCGACGCAGCCAAGTCAATGATGACGTTCTTCATCACCAGCACCGGCAGCGGCGCCACGGGCGGCAATCTCGGCGGCCTCGCCGGTGCCGACAAGAAATGCCAGGATCTCGCAACCGCGGTCGGGGGCGGCGATCATAGGTGGCACGCCTACTTGAGCGTGAGCGCGGCAGCGCCTGGCGGAGCCGTCAACGCCAAGGACCGCATTGGCGCAGGCCCCTGGGTCAACCAGAAGGGCACGCTCATCGCGGCCAACCTCACCGAACTGCACACCCCCGGGGCCAGCGCGACATCGCTCGGGCCCAACATGCTGAACACGGCGAACGGGCTCGACGAGAAGGGCGGCTCCGTTCCGGGACGCGCGCAGATGGCCCTGCCCAACGAGCACGACATTCTGACCGGCTCCAACCCCGATGGCACCTTGTTCGCTGGCGACACGTGCAGCGACTGGACGTCGAGCACCACCGGGACGGCCCACGTCGGACACTTCGATCGCATGGGCACCAACCAGCCCCCGGGCGCGATATCGTGGAACTCCGCGCACGCGGTCAATGGCTGCACCGAGGCCAACCTGAAGAGCACCGGCGGCGCGGGACGGCTCTACTGCTTTGCGACCGACTGACTCGATCAGCCGATCTTGCGGCGGGTGAGCGTGGCGGTGGGCCTGTCATGAACGCCGACATCGGCTGCTCTCACGTGTTTACCTGATTTCGCAGGAACGAAGCTCTTGCCATCGAAACGGGCGAGCTCGGCACCCGTCTCTCGATCGAGCACCACCGTGAGCCGGTTCAGGCGCGATGCACGCCGGGCGGCGATGACCTTGGCAACGACGAGGTCGAAGATCGCCTCTCCGAGAACGGCGCTCGCTCCATCGTCGAATCGCTCTTCCAACAAGTAGGACATCGTCGTTCGTCTCCCCAGCCCAGTCTGTCATCTTGGATGAGCCGTCGGCTCATCTGCAACACCTTCCAACGGCCGCGAGAACGAATTCTTTAGAAAAGAACGAAGATGGGGTCCGCACGGCGACATTTGCGCGCGCGCGTGGCACGCGCCTTGGCGTTTGCCGCCACAAATTCGCCAGACCGAAACACATCCGAAACTTTGACGGGGTGCGGCCTTACATTGATCTACACCCGCTGATCGGTGCTCGGCTTCTCCCACAGGTTGAGCTTGCCTTCTTTGGCATGCTGGTCGATGGCCTTCAGCTCGTCGGTCGTGAATTTGAGATTCTTGAGCGCGCCCGCGTTCTCTTTGAGCTGCTCGGGGGAGCTCGCGCCGAGCAGCGTGGTGGTGACACGCGGATCACGCAGCACCCAGGCCAGCGCCATCTGCGCCAGGCTCTGGCCGCGCGACTTTGCGATCTCGTTGAGGGCGCGAACCCGCGCCAGGTTCTCGTCGCTCAGGTGGTCCTTTTGCAGCGAGTCGCCACCGGGACGGTTGATGCGCGCGTCAGCGGGAATTCCCTTGATGTACTTGTCGGTGAGCAGGCCCTGGGCGAGCGGACTGAAACCGATGCAACCCACGCCCTCTTTGCCGAGAACGTCGAGCAGGCCTCCCTCGGGCCATCGGTTGAACATGCTGTAGGAAGGCTGATGAATGAGCAGTGGAACCTTCATCCCGCGCAGGATGGCCACGGCTTCGGCCGTCTTGCCGGCGGAATACGAAGAAATTCCCACGTAGAGCGCCTTGCCTTGCTGCACGGCGGTGGCGAGCGCGCCCATCGTCTCTTCGAGGGGCGTGTCGGCGTCGAAACGGTGCGAGTAGAAGATGTCGACGTAGTCGAGGCCCATGCGCGCGAGGCTCTGATCGAGGCTGGCGAGAACGTATTTTCGCGATCCGCCCCCCTGCCCGTACGGCCCGGGCCACATGTCCCATCCTGCCTTCGTCGAGATGATGAGCTCGTCACGGTAAGGCAAAAAATCTTGGCGGAGCAGCGCGCCGAAATTGATCTCGGAGCTTCCGGCCGGGGGGCCGTAGTTGTTGGCGAGATCGAAGTGCGTGATGCCGAGGTCGAAGGCCGTGCGCAGCAGTGTGCGTTGCTTCTCGAGCGACGTCGTGCCACCGAAGTTGTGCCACAAACCGAGAGAGAGCGCGGGCAGCCTGAGGCCGCTTTTGCCGCACTGGCGGTACACCATGGTTTCGTAGCGATTGGAGGCTGCAACGTAGCTCATTGGTATTTCATCCTGTCGTTGTGGCGGGAGGATCGTAAGAGCCTCGGGAATTAGCACCACCCTGGCTCTGGTCCAAGAAAATCAGCCCGTCTCCTTGAGATACACGAGCGGGATCTCACGGCCCTGTGTCTTCTTCTCGTAGGCGCCGAATTGCGGCATCAGGGTCACGACCTTCTGCCAGCACCGCCCTCGATCGGCAGCGTTCATCACTTCGGCGCGGGCGCTGTACCGCTTGCCCTTCACATCGACGCCGACGGCGGGATCGCGGTCCAGGTTCTTGAACCATGCGGGGTGGGTGGGGCTACCTCCTGCCGATGCCACGACGAAGCGGTTGCCGTCGTCCTCGAAGAACATCACCGGCACAGTCCGAGACTTGCCCGTTTTGGCGCCCTTGGTAGTGAGAAGCAAGACGTGGTTGCCGCCCATGGTGCTGCCCAGGCGGCCATTGGTCGCGCGAAACAGTGCGACGTGCCCAGAAACGAACATCTTCGCAAGGGGGTTCATGGGGGGCAGGATACTCCATTGACGCCGACAGGCGATAGGACGAGCGTCGGCGCATGACGGACGTGCACTATGAGCTTTACTATTGGCCCGGTATCCAAGGACGAGGGGAGTTCGTTCGGCTGGCGCTCGAGGAGGCCGGTGTTCCCTACGTCGACATGGCTCGCCTTCCCGAAAAGAAAGGCGGCGGCATTCCGGCGATCATGAAGATCCTGAAAAACCACGAGGGAGGACTGGCGCATTTCGCGCCGCCCATCCTCAAGTCGGGGGATCTGGTGATCTCGCAAACGCCGAGCATCTTGGTCTACCTGGCGGGGCGCCACGGCCTCGTCCCCAGCGATGAGGCGTCCCAGCTTCATGCCCACCAGCTTCAGCTCACGATCGCCGACTTCGTCGTCGAGTCCCACGACATTCATCACCCCCTCGGCAGCGGCCTCTACTACGAAGATCAGAAACCCGAGTCCAGGCGCCGCGCTGGGGTCTATCACAAGGAGAGGCTGCCCAAGTTCCTCGGGTACTTCGAACGGATCTTGGAGCAAAACAAGGAAGGCCGCGGACTATTTCTCATTGGGAGCGGCCCGACGTACGTCGACCTGTCGATGTTTCAGCTCATCGCCGGACTCTTGTATGCATTCCCCAACGCCATGGCCCGCATCGCGCCGAGCATCCCTCGGCTCCTCTCTCTGCGCGAACGCGTCGCCGCCCGGCCCCGTATTGCAAGGTACCTGGCTTCCGATCGCCGGATT
>JBBSDY010000062.1:0-10723 GCA_038240245.1 Polyangiales bacterium | reverse complement strand
GCGCCTGCCCCCAGGACGAAATCGCCAGCGTCGTATCCCGTCCGGCCCAAGGGTGCCACGCCCGCCAGACCCGGCGGCAACGACTCGAACGCAAACCACGATCCCGATCCGGGTTTTTAGTACGAGCCGCAGCGCTTGCCGTCGTCGAGCTGAAGCAACGCGGGAGCCATCGCCGGTTGGAGGTCGGCCCCCGAGAGCGTCGTGTTGGGGGGCACGCAGCGAATGAGCGTCGCGTCCGACGGCGCCCCGGCTCGATAGAGACAAACCTTGCACGTGAGATCGCCGCTGTTCGCCTGGATCTCGATCTTGTCGATCCTCTTCGGGGTAGAGATGTAGTTGTCGCAGCCGAAATTGGGGCAAGCCTGGCAGTATTGGCTGTCCTGAAAATCGACGGAGCCACCGTCCGGCCCCGCATACCACGAGCTTTTGACGGCCAGGCCATCGAGCTCTGCCAGGTAATAGATGTTGGTCTGCAGCGCAAAGTTCGGCAGTCCGCAATAGACGTTGTCGGTGACGTGCTGCGTCTTGTCTGCGGTAAAATTGCCGAACAAAACCGTCTTCTGTCCGATCGAGACGCCGGCATCGCCAGCATCGGGAGGATCGACGCTGAGGATCCTTGGCACACTGGGCTCGTCGATGGCCATCTCGACGTCGGTCTTCGAGGCGTCAGGGGAGGCGACCCCTCCGTGGAAGATCACCTTCACCGATTGGCAGGTGGAAGCCACGCAGACGCGGCATTTTTTGGTCGCGGTATCGCATCCCGAGGCGCAGTCGTTGTTGTCCATCACCCACAGCCCGTTCAGGCAGTTCGACACCTTCGAGCCCATGCACTGCGTGGTGCCCGGCTCGCACTCCCGACATGACTTCTCGACGCACCCACGAGAGGCGCAATCGGACGCGACCAGGCACGCCTTGTCGATGGGGCAAGGCAGGCAGGAGCCGCCGCAGTCGACGTCCGTCTCGTCGCCGCTCTTGACCTTGTCGCTGCACGTGAGGGCCAGGGCGTCGGTCGCGGCACCGTCCTTCGGCGTACCTGACGAGGCGTCGTCGCCGCCGCCCGAGGCGCCGGATTCGATCGACACACCCCCTTCGCCCGCGAGCACCTGCTGATCTGCGGGATTGTTGGGCGAGTAACAAGCGCTCGTCCCACCGATCGGAAGACAGGAGTCACCCTTGGGGCAATCGAGGGACGTCGTACACTTGGTGCGGCACTGCTGATCCGGACCACACACCTGACCGGCCTGACAAAGCACCGTGCTGCTGCACGAGCTCTCTTCGGGAAGCTGGCACACATGACCCGTTCCCGAGGGCACGCACCGCTCGCCCATTGGGCAGTCCCGCGATTCGACGCACCCCGTGTGGCAGCGCTGGAACACGCAAAGAAGGGGAGAGGCGCAGTCGCTGTTGAGCGCGCAGGCCTGGGCAATGCCCAGCAGCGGAGTGTCCGAGCCACAGCTCAGCGCCACAGCGACCGTCGCCGAAACGAGAACGAAACAAAAAACGAATCCACGATAAGTCATTGAACGCACCCAAGGTACTTGTCCAGCAGCGCAAGGCCCGTGTCAACGGCGGTCTCTGCATTCACGTGCCTCCGCTGACTTACGTGGCGATCCAGCTTGCCAACCGTTCGGCGATCATGATCGTCGGCGCATTCGTGTTGCCTCGCGGGATGACGGGCATCACCGATGCGTCGGCGACGCGCAGGCCCGCCACGCCCTTGACGCGAAGCTCGGGATCGACAACGGCCAGAGCGTCCTTGCCCATCTTGCACGTGCCGCACGGGTGGTAGAGAAGCTCGGCCGTGGCACGAATGTGGGCGGTGAGCTCGTCGTCGGTTCGCGCGCCATCGCCCGGCAACAGCTCGGATCCGCGAAAACGAACGAAGGCATCGGCTGCCGCGATCTTGCGGGCCAGGCGCACCCCGGCGACGAGCGCGGCGATCTCCGACGCCTGCGACAGAACGTTGCCGACAATGATCGGCGGCGCTGTCGGATCCGTCGAGTGAAGGCCGATGTGCCCTCGGCTGGTGGGAGCCACCAGCGTGGGTCCAATGCTGAAACCGTGGCCGGGCGGCTTGACGAAGCCGTGATCCACGTAGAACGCCGCTGCAAAATGAAACTGAATGTCGGGAGCTTCGAGCCCGTCCCTCGACCGCACGAAAGCTCCTGCCTCGGCGATGTTCGATGTCAGCGGACCGCGCCGCGCGAAGACGTATTGCAAGATCGCGCCGAGCCCCTCGGCGTTGAGCAAGCTCACCGGCTCTTTGCAGTGGTAGGCAACGCCCGCGAATGGGTGGTCTTGCAGATTCTGCCCCACACCATCGAGACGTACGACCACGGGGATCCCGTGCCGCGCCAGCTCGTCGGCAGGGCCGATCCCCGACAAGAGCAAGAGGTGGGGAGAGCCGATGGCGCCTGCGGTCAGCACGATCTCACGCTCGGCCCGCGCCATCTTTCGTTGACCGCCATCGATGTACTCGACCCCGCACGCGCGGCCATGCTCGAGCACGATGCGCGTCGCATGAACACCTCTCGCGACGGACAGATTGGGCCGGCGCAGGGCAGGGAAGAGGTAAGCATTGGCGGCGCTCCAGCGACGCCCACCTTGCTGGGTCACCTGGTAGAAGCCAGCGCCGTCCTGGGTGCCGCTGTTGAAATCATCGTTGTGGGCAAGCCCCACCTCTTCGCACGCCGCGACGAACGCCACCGACAGAGGGTTTTTGCAGATCAGATCTTCGACCCGCAAGGGTCCTCCCGCGCCATGCGCGTCGCTCGCGCCTCGCGCCTGGTCTTCCGCGCGGACGAAGTAAGGCAGCACGTCGGCGTAGCTCCATCCGTCGGCGCCGCCCGAAGCCCACCCGTCGTAGTCGATGGGATTGCCGCGCATGTAGATCATCGCATTCAGCGCGCTCGAGCCGCCGAGAAGCTTGCCGCGCGGGATGTACAGACGTCGCCCGCCGAGCGCTGGTTCCGGCTCGGTCTGGTAGGCCCAATCGTGTCGCGTCTTGAACAGTCTGGAGAACGCCGCTGGAACGCGCGAGGCCAGGGGCTCGCGCGCGATGCCGGCTTCGAGGAGCAGGACCCGAACGTTGGGGTCTTGCGTCAACCGTCCCGCGAGCACGCAACCCGCCGAGCCGGCACCGACGATGATGAAGTCGAAGGCGTTGCTCATCAACGTTCAGCCTCTAGCACCATTGAAGCCGACCCTCGATAGCTGTCTTGCGATCCGCGCGTCGTAGACCGCTTCGCGAAGCCGTGGCAGAGTGGCGCCGATGTCGGACGATCCCGAACGATCCTCGACGGCCGAGAGCGTCCTCGGGTGCGTCTCGTGCCCGCGCTGCGCCTCGGCCCTCGACGCGGGGGCGCCCGTCATTCGCTGCTCGGAGTGCGGTCAGGTGTATCCGCGCCTCGGAAAGATCCCGGTCCTCTTGCCCGATCCCGATAGCTGGATCGCGCTCTGGCGCGTGCAGCTCGAGATGGTCGAGCGCCAGGCCCAGAGTCAGTTCGGAGGAATCGAAGCGCAGCTTCAGCTTGGCGATGCGCTCCCCACCACGGTGGCGCGTTGCGGCGCGATGTTGGGTGCCGCACGCCAGCAGATTGCCGACATCCGCGCGGTCCTCGCGCCCGTTCTTCCGCTCGGCGTTCGTCAGCTCGAAAAAGGCGTCAGCGTGAAGTCACCCCTCGAGCAGATTCACTACCTGTTTCGCGACTGGGCGTGGGACGGCGGTCAGCACGCCGAAAACGAGTCCGCGGCGAGATCGGTCGAGAAAGTCCTGAAGGGCGCCCCACTCGGTCGGACCCTGGTGCTTGGCGCCGGGGCTGGTCGGCTGGCGTACGATCTGCACTTGCGCTGCGGCGCCACCGAAACCGTCGCGCTCGACCTCGATCCTCTGCTGCTCACCGTCGCGCAGCACGTCATCGCTGGCGAAAAGGTGCCGATGACCGAAGCCAGCATCAGCGTGCACGAAACCGAGAGCGCTTCGCGCCGTTGGGAGCTCGCCGCACCTTCGGGCGCCATCGATGATTCCAAGTTTCACTTCGTATTCGCCGATGGGCTCCAGCCCCCGTTCGCTCCCGATACGTTCGACACCGTGGTGACGCCGTGGTTCATGGATCGAATACCGCCCGATTTGCGCGATTTTTTGGGCGTGGTCGAGATGGTCGTCAAACCCGGCGGCAGGTGGGTCAACTACGGTCCGCTTCTCTACCCGCCCGAGCTGCCGCTCGATCGCCGCTTTGCCCGCGAGGAGGTGTTCGATCTCGCCGAGCGCGCCGGATTTCGCATCGCCGAGTGGAGCACCGCCACGGGTCCGCACCTGCTTTCTCCGTACCACGGACGCGGCCGCGTGGAGTGGGTGCTCACGTTCGTTGCCGTGAAGCGCGACGCCGACGTCGTCGAACATGACGCGCGCCTGCCGCCATCGTGGCTCGTGCTTCCGTATTTGCCCGTTCCCTCGTTCGAGGGTCAATCAGTTTTCGTTCATCCCGAGCCGCTCGTCCAGGCGGTGCTCTCGGCCATCGATGGCGAGCTCAGCGTGAACGAGCTGACCCAGACCATCATCGGTCAGATCGCCCAGCCCAACGTCGATGCCCGCGTCGTGAGAGACAACGTGCGCCGCGCCCTGGCGATGGCCCATCCAGCGTGCCGCGGCGCGGCCTGACCGCGCTGACGTCAGCGCGCGAGCACCTCGTCGGCTCGGCCCTCGCCGAGCTGATCCATCACCGCCCGCCATCCTTTCTCGGCTCCCGGTCCGCGCGTCGAAAAAATACGCGCAAACATGGCACGCTGGATCCCCGACACTTTGTCTTCGTAGCTGCGGCCCGCCGCCGTCAGTGACAGACGCTTGATCCTTCGATTTTTGGGATCGGGCTCGGCCACCAATAGCCCCGCCCGCAGCAGGTCTTGCATGGGCCGGTGCAGCGACTGCTTGGTGACGTCCAAAATGGCCAGGAGCTCGCCCACCGAAAGCCCGGCCCGGCGGGCGATGAAGAAGAGCACCCGGTGGTGAACGCGGCCGAATCCGCGCTGGGAGAGCAAACGGTCGGGCTCCTCGATCATCTTCCGAAAGCCGAAGTGCATGAGCGCCAGCGCCAGGTTGAGCTCGTGCTCTCGCGCCGATGAAGGGTCAGTCATATTGACGCGTCGCGCCTCCTCGTGCTACTGATAGGTCAACATGGATGACGTGTCCAGCTCCCAGGCCACGAACCAGGAAAATTTCCGCCCGGGGGTGCGCATCGAAAGATCGGCGCATCCCACCGACTTGCCGGCGGCCGAAGCGCTGGGCTTCGGCAGGTGCTTCAGCGATCACATGTTTCGCGCCCAGCACGACGAGAACGGCTGGCGCGACGCGGCGATTGTCCCGCGCGCGCCGCTGGTGCTCGATCCCGCCGCTGCCGTCCTTCAATACAGCCAGTGCGTCTTCGAGGGGCTCAAGGCATTCTGGTCGAGCGAGGGCAAGGTCCGCGTCTTTCGCCCAGAGTTTCACGCGCGGCGCCTCGGCGAGAGCGCAAAGCGAATGTGCCTTCCGCAGGTGCCCGTCGCTGATTTCTTGCGCGCGGTGTTTGCCCTGACCCGCGTCGACGAGCGCTTCGTTCCTCACGCCGACGGGACGTCGCTCTATTTGCGACCCACACTCATGGGAACGGAAGCATTCCTCGGCGTGCGACCGTCTCTGGCCGCGGAGTTCTTCGTCATCGCATCGCCGGTGGGCGCCTACTGGCAGGGCGGAAGGCGGCCACTTCGCATCTGGATCGAAACGGATCTCGTACGCGCGGCCCCCGGTGGCAGTGGCGCGGCGAAATTCGGAGGAAACTACGCGGCGAGCCTGCTCGCGGCCGAGCGCGCCAAGGCGCACGGGTTCGACCAGGTTCTGTGGACCGACGCGCGAGCGCACACCGAGATCGAAGAGATCGGTACGATGAATGTGTTCGTTCGAATCGGCGACACGGTGGTGACGCCGGCGCTCGATGGCACCATCCTGGCGGGCGCCACCCGCGATTGCGTGCTGGTCCTGCTCCGCGAATGGGGCGTGCGGGTCGAGGAGCGAAGGATCACCGTGGCCGAGATCGAGCAGGCCCACCGATCGGGCACGCTGACCGAAATGTTCGGGACGGGCACGGCGTCCATCGTCGCGCCCATCGCCGAGCTTGGCCTCGGAGCGAAAGAAATCGTGGTCGGGACGCGCGAGGAAGGCGATCTGACGCGGCGCCTGTACGACGCGATTCGAGGCCTTCAGCGGGGCACACTCGAAGATCGGTACGAATGGCTCGTCGAGCTGCCCGCTCCGGGATAGTCTTTTGCGAGGCGTCTGGCGGGTACCAAGGCGTCGGCTCGTTTCCCAAAGGCACAACATGAGCGGCGATCTCGTCCTGTCCACGCGTCCGCGCGATCTCGGAAGCTTTTCGGTGCGGCGCGCCTTGCCCTCGACCGAGCGGCGCATGGTGGGTCCTTTCATCTTCTTCGACCACTTCGGCCCGTTTGCCCTTCCCCCCGGGCAGGGCATGGACGTGCGGCTGCATCCCCACATCAACCTTGCCACCGTCACCTACCTGTTCGACGGCGAGATCGTTCACAAGGACAGCCTGGGATTCGAGCAGCCCATCCGTCCGGGTGAGCTCAACTGGATGACCGCCGGGCGAGGCATCGTGCACTCCGAGCGCAGCGGCGCCGAGGCGAGGAAGAACGGCGCGCGAGCCCATGGCATTCAGAGCTGGGTCGCGCTACCCAGGGCACACGAAGAAGTAGCGCCGAGCTTTCACCACCACGACGGCGCTGCTCTTCCACTGGTCGAACGGGGCGGGGCAAGGTTGCGCATCATCGCGGGCGAGGCCTATGGAGCTTCGTCGCCGGCCGTCGTACACAGCCCGCTCTTCTATGTCGAAGCCGTTCTCGCATCGGGCGCAGAGCTCGCGTTGCCCGACGGGTATGCCGATCGCGCCGCCTACGTCGTCGCGGGCGCCGTGCAATCGAGGGCCGGCCGCATCGAAGAGGGAAGCATGCTCATCTTCGAAGAAGGGTCGCCGGCCGTCGTGACGACCGACGCACCCTGCCACCTAATGCTGCTCGGAGGCGCTCCCCTCGACGGTGAACGCCACGTGTGGTGGAACTTCGCGTCGAGCTCGAAGGAGCGGATCGAAAAAGCCAAGCGCGACTGGAAAGAGGGCCGGTTTCCGAAGGTGCCAGGCGACGAGCAAGAGTTCATTCCTCTGCCCGAAGGATGACGACCCTCTTTACGCTCGTTACTGCGTGGGCGGCAAAGTGATGACGGGCCCGCAGACCTTGTAAGGCGCGGGGAGCCCGCCCCCCGCGGTGCAAGTCGAGCCCGCGCAGTCGCTGAAGGTGTGACACACACCGCGGCCCGTGAGCTGCGAGCACTTCGCAAGGGAGGTACACACGGTGTTCGTGGTCGATACCGCGATCGGTGCCGTGATCGCCTGGGTCGTGAGCCCGCCCGTGGTGTACCCGCAGCAGATGCTGCCATCCGCGCAATCCTCGGGGCCGTCGCACTGGAAACTATCGTCGCCCGGCGCGCAAAGGATGGCATGCGCGGCACAGCTGCCGCCGTTGATCGGGTTCGCGTAACAACACTTTTCTGGGAGCTGGCAGGCGGGCAGCCTGATGGGTGGAAGCGGGCCGATCACGTTGGTCGTGATCACGCCGGGGTTGGGACACGCCACGGTTTGGACCGGGCTCGCGCTGTCGGGGCCCGCGTCCGGGACGCTGCTCGTTCCGGCGCCACCGCCGACCGACGCGTCAGGAACGCCGCTCGAGCCAGCCACGCCTGAATCGCTGACCGACGCGCCGCCGCCGCCACCCGCTCCTGCGCTACCGGCGTTGCCATTGTTGCCAGCGTTGCCGTTGTTGCCGGCATTGCCGTTGCTGCCAGCATTGCCGTTGTTGCCGGCATTGCCGTTGACGCCTCCCTGGTTGGTGCCGCCGCCGGCGCTGCTGCCACCCGTGCTGCCTCCGCTGGTGTCGTCGCCGCCGGTGCTGCCGTAGCTTTGACCGCCGGTGTTGGCGTGGCCCCCCGTCGCGCTCGACCCACCGGTCGCCCCCGTCGTGCTCGTTGCGCCAAGTTGCGGGTCACCCGATCCACCGCATGCGGCGACGGCACCAACGAAAGCTAGGAGGCACGACGTTCGAGACAAGTGTGAAAGCATCATCTTGTTGACAATCGCGCAGTCCAGCTACAGCGTCAAGAGTCGATAGCACCGCAAAATCAGCGGACTTTTACCTACAGTGACGCACGCACGGTGCCAGAAGGCTAGTCGCGGTCGATGCGAACAACGGCTGTCTGCAAGACGCCGTGTGCGGGATCGACATCGATGGTCAGGTAGTGTCGCCCGATTCCGTCAAACCGTTCGGGGATCGCGCCCCCTCCTCCTGAAATGTAGGCAGGGATGCCCGCATTGGAGAATGGGTAGTACGAATGGATGTGCCCGTAGAGCGTGAGATCGACGTGCCCGCCAGCCAGCTTGGCAAGCAGCTTGGCCGCCTCGTTGCGGCTGGCGAAAGAGCCGTTACGCACGCCGATGGGATCGATGGGCGGAATGTGCATGATGACCGCGTGCAGACGGCCTTGCCCCTCGGCCAGCCACCCGTCGAGCCAATCGTAGACGAGCGGATCGAGCGTCGCGCTACCCGAATCGATGAAAGTAAACTGCATCGATCCGTACACGAACCGAAAGTCGGCCCGCCCGAAGTAGTCGTGAAAAGGCACGCCGCTCGTGCCAAGCTCGTGGTTGCCGAGCGTGGTGAAGAACGGAACCGCAAGTTGCTCGAGCTCGCGCTGGAATCGCTCGAGCTGCTCGACCTTGCCCTGGGTGGTGAGATCGCCGGCCGAGACGACGAAGGCGATGCCGCGATCGGCGTTCATCCGCGAATAGATGTCCTGTACGCGATCGATCGCCTCTTGAATGTCGCTGAGAAGAGCGAAGCGCCACGTCGTTGTCGGCTCGCCCGTCGCCGGGCGCACCTGGAGCGTCGCATCCGAGCTCGGCGGTAGGTGGACGGTCCACTGCTTTTGCGTGGGTCGACCCTGGGGCACGGCCTCGACCATGACCGCGTCGCCCGTTGCCATCGCACCCTCGAGCACCGCGTCGGGCATCGCGTTGTCGACGGTCAACGTGAGTGCGACAGGCGCATCGGCAGCTCGCCTGATTCGCACGACCAGAGACGGCGCGCCCGCCCACAGGGTCAGCGCCGATGCGTCGAGGTGCCGTATGGCAGCGAGCCCATCTTGCACCTCGACGCTGGTGCCCGAAGCTTGCGCGAGCCCGATGGTCGTTTCGACCTGGGTACGCTCGTTCGTCGTGTCGAGGCAAGTCGACAAGAGCAGCGGCAGGGCTCGACCCAAGGCGAGCACGGAGCGGCGGGCCCTCACCGCGCCGCTCCGTAGCGAAAGAGCAACGATGCGCCGGCCACGTAGGCAGAGCCGACGGCAGTTTCCAGTCGCATGCCCCATTGATCGCTCCAGTAGATGCGTGCGTCGGCGCCAAAGTGCCCGACCACCCCGCTGGCGAGCCCAGGCAACTTCAAGCCCGCTGCGAAATCGTCGTGCCGGTGATCATAGTAGAGCATGACTTCTCCGCGTGAGGCCCCGGGCCAGCCCAAGTAGATACCGTACCCGAAGCGCGCGAGAAGCAGCTCGCCGATGTCCGCTCGCACGCCGTCGATGCTGTACTCGTACGTCTGTAAGGCCCACCCGAACGACATCTCGGCAAACGATCCGGTCAATGAAGCAGCGAACCGTTGCATGTCGAGTCGCCCCGACAGCGCGAGATCGACCGTGGTCGTCGCAAAGCGATTCGACGTGTAAGCATGTCGCGCGAGCGCCGTAGCGACCTCGAGGTACGAGCCATCCGGGGCGGGCTCCGAGGTGTCGGGGCGGGGCCCGAGCAGGCGGTAAGCAGAAACGAGACGCAGGCGCGAGTTGTTGTCGTGCAGTGCGAACCAGGCCGAGGGGCTCAAACGCACGCGGCCGAGCCTCCAGTCGATGTCGTACGCGACGAAGCTGCGGTAGGCGAAGACGGGATCGTAGACGTAGCGATAGCCGAGCGCGGTTTCGAGCCGCGGGGGGTCGACGTCGGGTGCGCCGTAACCTCCCGGCGGAGCCACCACGCCGTAGAGATCGGCCAGCGACGAGATGACGAAGAGACCGACTCCGCCGACGGTCAACAGCACGCCCGGCCCCACCAACCGACGCGAGGCCCCGCTCGCGACGATGGGTACGAAACCGAGGGCCACCGTTCCCAGGCCGGCACCCTCCAGCGCGAGAAGTCGCGAGCCGGTCTGGGGATCGCCGCCCGCATAGTGCCCGGCGCCGTGAACGATGACGCCCGGTACAATCGCCGCGGCAGCCGCGAGAGGAGAGCGTCTGGGTTTCGACGCGAGGTCGGGAGCGTCTTCTGCCTTGGCCGATGTCACCGTGGTGACCGCGATCGCGAGGGCCAGCCAGCGGAAGGCGCCGATCACGCCGCCATGCTAGCAGCGTTTTGTCCAGACGAGGCTGACGTCGCCGAGCTCGTGTCCCCTAAGGCCGATCTGCTGGGCATAAAGGGAGGCCTTTTCGAGGAGTGCCTCGTCGGCAAGAGCACGCATCAGACGAAAGTGCGATGAGCTCCGTTCGTGCATGCCCGTCAAGAGGCCGTCCGCGATCTTCAGGCGAAACTCGGGGCCGATGCGCAGATCGGTCACGCCCGGACCGGCGACCAGGTGGCCATGG